>QNDJ01000001.1 GCA_003644825.1 Candidatus Zhuqueibacterota bacterium
ATAATCAAAATTCCATTTATTCTTTTCACTATTGTTTTTTAATATAGTTCAATACCAGATAAAAATTTTCACATATTAAGATTATTATCGGACACAATTGACTTTACATACTCTAAAGTTGTTTTAAACTTAAATTTTATTTGTAATAAAATTTTCTTAATTCATCAAGGACCGCATCTTTAGTTCCAATTATAGTTCTGCATTCAGGCAGAGAATTTAAAAAAATGTTCCCATAATATTTTTCCTGTATTCTTTTATCGAGGATAATAATGGAACCTCTATCGGTATTATTTCTTATGAGCCTTCCAAACCCCTGTTTGAATTTAATTACAGCCTGAGGTACGGTATATTCTATAAAAGAATCTCTACCACTTTTTTCGATTTCTTCTCTTCGTGCTTCATAAATGGGTTCTGTTGGAACCCTGAATGGAAGCCTGACAATTATTACTGCTTCCAGAGCTTCGCCACTTACATCGACTCCTTCCCAGAAACTATCGGTTCCAAAAAGAACCGAATTAATATCTTTTTTAAATTTTTTCAAAAGATTATGTCTATTTTCATCACCCTGTTTTAACATTGTGATACCAGATAATTCAGGTTTTGTGATAATTTGACTGTATAAAAGATTCAGGAGCATATAGGAGGTAAATAGTATAAATGCTTTACCTTTTGATATTTTCAGTATTTCAGTGATTATAGGTTCAATGTGGAAGGGAAACAAATCCTGTGTTGGAGGAGGAATATCTAATGGAATACCAATTATTACCTGAGATTTGAAGTCAAAAGGAGAAGGAAATAATCTGGCTATTATTTCTCTTTTTTCTACAGTTGATATTCCTGTTCGGTCTTTGAAATAATCAAAATTGTTATTTACGGTTAAAGTTGCAGATGTCATAATAATTGTATCAAACTGGTTAAAAAGATATTCCTTAAGAATTGTATCTATTTTTAAAGGTGCAGTATTCAGGCTTACAGAGTTTCCTTTTTTGTATTTTTTTAATTCAATCCATTTCACCTCGTTTGTATTATTTTCAAACATAAAATTTTCAATTGAGTTCACATATTCTTCAACTCTTTTTGAAATAGCAGCTATTTCGATTAGATTTGAATCAAAGATTTTTGAATTTTTATTATTAATTGAGTCGAGCTTTTTATGAAATCTTGAGAGGTTTGTTATAAATATTCCAGCAGAATTAATAAATTCTTTTGATTTTAACCTGACTGTATTTTCCCAATCGATGGATTCTTCTATTTTATCAGTGATTCTAAGTTTTAATTCATTCTGTTCATTTTTTATTATATTATCTGTGAATTTAGCTATTTCGTCGAATAATTCTGCTGTTAGATTTACAAGCTCATTTTTCTGAGTGATAAGTGAATCGATTGTTTTTTGTACAGGAATAACAGTTTCATCTTTAATTTTATTCAGTTTTTTTGACACCAGTAGTAGCACGCCTTTTGCTTCTTTTTTTCTTAACTGGAACCACAGACGATTGAGAATTCTGATTAAACCTTTTTTAGATGTTTTTAAGCCAAAATATTTAGTGGAAACATCTTCAATGTGATGAGCCTCATCAATGATGATGTGGGAATATGGCGGTAAAATAGCCAGGTCTGCAAAGTTATTTAAGTTTGCTCTTAGAGAAAGATCGGCAAAAAGAAGATGATGGTTAACTATAAGAAGGTCAGCCTGGGAAGCTTTTCTTCTTGCTTTAAGCAGAAAACAGTTCTTATAAAATGAACACTTAACTCTAAGACAGGTGTCGCTTTCGCATTTTAATCGGTCCCATATTTCTTCCCGGGGGATGAAGTTGAGGTCTGAAAGACTTCCATCATCTGTAATTTTAGACCATTGAATAAGGGTCATAAGTTCGTCAAGGTTTTCATCAACACCAATAGTAAGGTCTGACTCTTCTGCTTTAGCCTTTCTTAAGCAGAGGTAGTTGTTTCTTCCTTTAACCAGAACTGCATTAAACTGGATATCAAGGACTTCTTTTAATAAAGGTATATCTTTTTTCAAAAGTTGTTCCTGCAAATTAATAGTGTTCGTGGATATGAGAATTTTTTCTTTATTGTTTATAGCCCACATTATTGAAGGTATTAGATATGCCATTGTTTTTCCTGTTCCTGTACCGGCTTCGATAATTGATATTTTACTGTTGTTGAAGGCATCGGCGACTTCTATAGCCATTTCTACCTGACTTTCTCTGTATTCATACCCCTGAAGATTTTTAGCTATGGGACCGTCTGGACCGAGGATACTTTTTATTTTATCTGTATCAATTGGATTTCTTTCCTCACCTTTCCAGCTTTTTGTTACAAACCTTACTTCCGAGACATCATTGTTGATTATGTAAAATCCTATACCCTGATTACCAAGATATGAAGCAAGATTAATATCAGGAGGAGAAGGTGTAAGATTACCTGAGGGATGATTGTGAATAACAACATCACCCTGTTTTAGATTATTTATAATCGCAGGTGCCATAAATTCATTTCCCCAGGAAACAACATTAATTTCTGTAATTTCGTTATTATTATCTGTATGCCCTATTGCAAAAATTTCAGTATTTCCTGCCTTTTCAAGTGCCTTTTTTAATTCATTAAGTGCTGATTCTTCTATTAAAAAATCTTCTGTTACTAATACTTTCATTACAGATTTAAAATAAATAATATTTATCTGATATTCAAGAAAAATCACAATAATACTTGATTAGAATTTTTCATTTTAATATATTAATATAACTACAGAAATGGATAAACATTAATACAGAATAGGAGGAGAAGGTGAAAGTATTAAGACCACCGCTAACAGATAAAGATGTGGAGGACCTGAAGGCTGGAGATAGTTTATTTATAAGTGGAACAATGTATACAGCCAGAGATGCAGCTCATAAAAGGCTTGTAGATGCTCTTGAAAAAGGAAAAGAGCTTCCTTTTGATGTTGAGGGTCAGATAATATATTACGTGGGTCCAACTCCAGCAAGACCGGGTAATGTTATAGGAGCTGCTGGACCTACTACAAGTTATCGTATGGACCCTTACGCTCCAAGGCTTATAGCTGAGGGATTGAAGGGAATGATTGGAAAGGGAGAAAGAGGACAGGAAGTTGTAGATGCAATGAAAAAGCATAAAGCAGTATATTTTGCAGCTATTGGTGGTGCAGGTGCTCTTATATCGAAGGCAATTAAAAAAGCTGAGATAATTGCCTATGAAGACCTTGGTGCAGAAGCTATAAGAAAACTGGAGGTTGAGAACTTCCCGGTGGTTGTTGCTCAGGACTGCTATGGAAATAATCTATATGTTGAGGGAAGAGAAAAATATAAAAAAGAATAAATCTCCGTAACCGGTATTTTTTATATGATTGTAAGATTACTTTATTTATTAATCTTACTATTTATTCCGGATGAACTTTTTTCTCAGGAATTGCCCCGGGTAATAAAAGACAGGTTTGGAGAAATGGTCCTGATTCCTGCAGGAAGTTTTATTATGGGAAATAATAAAGGGTTTAAAAATGAGAAACCTTCTCATATTGTTTATCTTGATGCTTTTTATATAGATAAATATGAAGTCACAAACAAGTTGTATGCAGAGTTTTTAAATGAAAAAGGAAATGAAAAACATTTTGCCAATAACCGGGCACAGAAGATAATAAAGAAAAAAATGAATGGCAGTTATAAATTTATTCCAGTTGAGAAATATGCAAATCATCCGGTTGTGCTTGTTAGCTGGTATGATGCAGAAGCATTTGCAAAATGGGCTGGTAAAAGGTTACCAACAGAAGCCGAATGGGAAAAAGCTGCAAGAGGAACTGATGGCAGGATATACCCCTGGGGTGATTATATAGATAATTCTTTTGCGAACTATCATAATTTTGTGGGTACAACTACGGAAGTGGGAACCTATAGGAAAGGAGCTTCACCTTATGGTGTTCTTGATATGGCAGGTAATGTTCTTGAATGGGTGAATGATTGGTATAAACAGGATTATTATTCAAAAAGTCCGAGTAGAAATCCTCAGGGGCCGGAATTGGTTAAATATGGTATTATGAGATTTTTTAATAAGTATGCTATCTGGAAAACAGATTCAAAAGTACTCAGAGGTGGTAGCTGGGTAGGAAATGAAGAAGATGTTAGAGTTACAACCCGGTCCCACTATTCCCCAAAATATAAATTTGATGATATTGGTTTCAGGTGTGCAAAATCTATAAAAAGAAAAAATGAAAGATAGCCTTGTACAAGTAAACACTATTTTTGTAAAAAGTGGAATTAAAATAGGAAAAAGTTCAATTAAAGTGATTGTAAATGATATAAATACCGGTATAGATAGACAAACCGAGCTTATACTCTATGATGCAAAGTTATATGTGAACCCTGACCCGATTCTGATTCTTCTATTTAATAGTGAAGGCAGATTAATAAAGATTATCTGGAATAATGAGTGTTTTCCTTTTGGAAGTTATTTTTACACTTCAGAAATTGAGAGATTCCTTGACACTTTTTCAGAACATATTGCAGTTCTTGGAAAGGAAATTCCCAAGCATATCAACCAACGAATGTGGTCTCTTTATTCAAATTCTCCTGAGGAATTACAGGAATATCTTATTTAGAAGTTTTCCATCCCTGTAAATACTATAAAATGATAAAAAAAGTTAGTAGATTGATTATTATTCCTGTTTTAGTTATAATAACTGTTGCTATAATAATCATTATTGAATATATTAAAAAGGATTATATAGAAATTTTCAGAAAGAGTAAAGGTTCAATTGTTGATGTAAAGGAGAAGCTGATTTTGGTAGATGATACTGCTACATTATCAGAACTTTATCTGAAAGATGATAAAAATAGGGAGTATCAATATTATATCAGGAAGCCTCTGGTGAACAGTAATGAAGTAATACCAGGGCTTATACTTTTAGGTGGTATGGTTACCGGGAAAGATGTAATTAAGCTTGTAGCGGAAATCAAGGAAATTGATAGGGTTATTCTTGCCTCTATGGAATATCCTTATAGAGGTAAAAAGAAATTTAAGAATGGGCTGGAATTATTAATACATTACCCTGAAATAAAGGCAGCTCTTTTTAATACTATTCCTGGAATTATGTATATTATTGACTATTTGTATAGAGACTCAAAACTGGATAGAGAAAAGTTATATCTTGTTGGTGCAAGTTTTGGGGCATTTTTCACCATAATAGCTGGAGCTGTGGATGAAAGAATCAGGGCTGTTATTTCGTGTTATGGTGGAGGAAATATAGGATATTTGATGTCTTATAACCTGAATTATAAACCCGAGATAATAAATAAGTTATTAGGTGGTTTTGGTGCATTACTTATTGCTCCTTTTGAGCCTTTGAAGTATGTGAATAAAATTTCACCAAGGCCTTTTTTAATGATTAATGGAAAAAGTGATGAGCAAATACCCTTAAAGTCGGTTATGGAGTTATATGAAAAAGCAGGAGAACCCAAAGAAATAATATGGCTGGAAACAAAACATTTAAGGCCTACAAGGAATAAACTTACTCTGGAACTTACTTATGTGGTTGCAAACTGGATGAAAAAGAACGGATTGATTAATTGAGATATTATAAATGATTGATTCAGGTGGAGGATAAATAATGAAAAGGTATTCTGTTATATTTTTATTATTTCTTTTTTGTTGTATACTTTTTTGTTCTTCAAGTCAGAATCCGAAAGTTTTAATAGTTACTGAACTGGGAGATATTAAAGTTGAGATATTTGAGAAAAAAGCACCTGTAACAGCAAAAAATTTTCTTAAGTATGTCGATAATAACCTTTTTGAGGGTGCTTATTTTTATCGAGTAGTTACTATGGATAATCAACCTGATAATGATATTAAAATAGAAGTTATCCAGGGTGGGATTAATCCTGAAAAGAAAGATAAAAGGTTTCCACCTATTAAGCATGAAACTACTGATATGACTGGAATATTACATAAGAATGGGGTTATTTCTATGGCAAGGAATGAACCTGGAACAGCGACATCGGAGTTTTTTATATGTATAGGTGACCAGCCAGAGCTTGATTTTGGAGGTAAAAGAAACCCTGATGAACAGGGATTTGCAGCGTTTGGAAAGGTTATTGAAGGAATGGATGTTGTGAAAAAAATCCAGAAACAACACGCTGAAGGTCAATTTCTTAATCCAAAAATAAAAATAATGAACATAATAAGAGTAAAATAAATATTATTGACTTTATAGAAAAAAAATTTTATATTAAAAATTTAATTTAAATTAAGCACTGAGTATAACTCAGTGCTACTTATTTTAATGTAAAAACGGAGAAGTTAAGATGGAAAGGAAAAGAGTTGTAATAATGGGCGCCGCTGGAAGGGATTTTCATAATTTTAATACCTGTTTCAGGGATAATAATAGTTATGAAGTGGTTGCTTTTACAGCAACACAGATTCCCTATATTGAAAACAGGAGGTTTCCAGCATCAATAGCGGGAAAACTCTATCCTGATGGGATTCCAATTTTCCCCGAAGAAGAATTAACAGATATAATAAAAAAATATAATGTTGATGAAGTTGTTTTTTCTTATAGTGATGTTCCTTATGATTATGTTATGAGCAAATCTGCTATAGTTAACAGTTCAGGAGCCGATTTTAAATTACTTGGATTTAAGAAAACAGCCATAAAATCAAACAAAAGGGTAATATCGGTCTGTGCAGTAAGGACAGGCTGTGGTAAGAGCCAGACGACACGAAGAGTTTGTGATATTCTTCAAAAAAAGGGTTTGAAACCGGTAGTAATCCGTCATCCTATGCCTTATGGAGAACTTGAAAAGCAGAGGGTTCAAAGATTTGCTTCTTACGAGGACCTTGATAAACATAAATGTACTATAGAAGAAAGAGAAGAATATGAATCCCATATAGATAGAGGGGTAGTTGTTTATGCTGGTGTCGATTATGGAGAGATTCTAAAAGAAGCTGAAAAGGAAGCTGATGTAATTCTGTGGGATGGAGGTAATAATGATTTACCTTTTTACCTGCCAGACCTTCATATTACAGTTGCAGACCCCCATAGGGCAGGTGATGAGATTTTTTACTATCCAGGCGAGTCAAATATTCGTATTTCTAATGTTGTGATTATAAATAAAGTTGATACAGCCGATTTTGAGAATATTGAGGAGGTAAGAGAAAATATTAAAGATATTAATCCGGATGTTAAAATTATAGAGGCAGCTTCACCGATATTTTCGAACGAGGCTGATAAGGTTAAAGGCAAGCGAGTCCTTGTTATAGAAGATGGTCCAACATTGACTCACGGGGGAATGGATTATGGTGCTGGATACATAGCCGCAGAAAAGTTTGGTGCCTCAGAAATAGTTGAACCTTATTCTTATGCAGTTGGTTCAATTGTAGAGGTTTTAGATAAGTTTGAGGGAGATTTTCCTATACTGCCAGCAATGGGATACAGCGAAAAACAGATAAAAGAGCTTGAAACAACAATTAATAAAGCCGATTGTGATATTGTTCTTACCGGTACACCGATTAATCTTAAAAGAGTGCTGAAAGCTAATAAACCGATTGTACACATTACTTATGAACTCCAGGAAATAGGTAAACCTACGCTGGAGGAAGTGTTAGGTGAGTATGGATTCTAAGACAATTGTCATAGCATTTGGTGGAAATGCTATTACGAGAGAATCCGAGGAAGGGCATATATATGAGCAGTTTGCAAATACAAGGAGGAGTATATCAGGCATAATAGATTTAATTAAAAAAGATTATAATATTGCAATAACTCACGGTAATGGTCCTCAGGTGGGACATATGTTAATAAGGGTTGAGGAAAGCAGACATATTGTTCCGCCGATACCACTTGGAGTTATTGTAGCAGACCTTGAAGGTGGAATGGGGTATATGATTGGTCAATCTCTTCAGAATAAATTGAAAAAAATGGGTATAAATAGACCTGTAGTAACAGTTTTGACCCAGGTAATAGTGGATAAAAATGACCCTTCCATAAAGAATCCGACAAAATTTGTAGGACCTTTTTATCAGGAGAAGGATGCAGAAAAACTTGTAAAAGAAAGGGGTTGGGTTGTTAAAAAAGATTCTATAAGAGGTTATAGAAGAGTAGTTCCCTCGCCGTTACCTCTGGAGATTGTGGAAAAGGAAACAATAAAATATCTTGTAAAATCGGGGACTATAGTTATTGCTGCTGGTGGAGGTGGAATACCGGTATATGTTGAGGATGATGGCAGGCTTGAAGGTTTAGATGGTGTAATTGATAAGGATAGAGCTTCTGCAATTCTGGCAAGAGATATTGAAGCTGATGAGTTGATAATTTTAACATCTGTTGATTATGTTGCTCTTAATTATGGCAAAAAAAATCAGATTGACCTGAAGAAGATAACAGTAGAGGAGGCAAAAAAATATTTGAAGGATGGTCAATTCCCTCCCGGGAGTATGGGACCCAAAATAGAGGCTGCTATTAGTTTTATTGAAAACGGAGGAAAAAAGGTTATAATAACTTCTATAGAAAAAGCAAAAGAAGCTTTAAAGGGAAATGGTGGAACAGTAATAACAGAGAATTAAACTATTTTGAAAAATTGTAAATGTTAAAAAAATAAGAGAGAGTTAAAATGAAAATTCATGAATATCAGGCAAAAGAGATTTTAAGAAAATACGGGGTTACCGTTCCTTATGGAAAAGTGGCTTTTTCTGGTGAAGAAGCTTTTGAAATAGCAAAGGAGATTTCCAGCAAGAAATTTGTTGTAAAAGCACAAATTCATGCTGGTGGAAGGGGTAAGGGTGGGGGTGTTAAACTTGCAAATTCTCCAGAAGAAGTTAAGAAAATAGCTTCTGAAATGATAGGAATGAAGCTTGTAACTCATCAAACAGGACCAGAAGGAAAGGAGGTTAAAAGGGTTTTAATTGAAGAAGGTATAAATATTGCAAGGGAACTTTATCTTGGTGTTGTTCTTGATAGAGCTAAATCTCAGTATGTTTTTATGGCAAGTACTGAAGGAGGCGTTGAAATAGAAAAAGTTGCAGCTGAGACCCCGGAAAAAATTATAAAAGAATATATAGACCCTTCATTAGGACTTTCTTCTTTTCAAGCCCGCAGGATTTCTTTTGGTCTTGGTCTTTCTGGAAATACTGTTAAAAAGGCTACAAAGTTTATCGTTTCGCTTTACAGGGCATTTATTCAGCAGGATGCATCTCTTGCTGAAATAAACCCGCTGGTTATAACGAAGGAGGGTGATGTAGTAGCCCTTGATGCAAAGATAAATTTTGATGATAATGCGTTATACAGACATCCTGAATATAAAGATTTAAGGGATATAGGTGAGGAAGACCCTCTGGAAGTTGAAGCATCGAAGTATGGTTTAAACTATATTCATCTTGATGGTAATGTTGGATGTATGGTAAATGGAGCAGGGCTTGCAATGTCTACAATGGATATTATTAAATTAGCTGGTGGTGAGCCAGCAAATTTTCTTGATGTAGGTGGTGGAGCAAGTGTTGAAGCTATAAGTAATGGGTTTAAGATTGTGCTGTCAGATAAGAGAGTGAAAGGGATTTTAGTAAATATCTTTGGTGGAATTGTTAGGTGCGATAGAGTTGCTCGCGGAATAATAGAGGCTGCTAAGAGTATTGATGTTGATGTTCCTATGGTAATACGATTAAGAGGGACAAATGCTGTGGAAGGTTCTAAATTACTGAAGGAATCGGGCTTATCTTTCACAGTTGCAGAAAATTTTAAAGAGGCTGCAGAAAATGTCGTTGAACTAATTAATAAAAAGTAAGGAGAGTACCATTGAGTATATTGATAGATAAAGATACACGAGTTGTAGTCCAGGGGATAACAGGTGGAGAGGGTTCCTTTCATACTCCATTGATGGTTGAATATGGTACAAAGGTTGTTGCGGGGGTTACTCCTGGAAAAGGGGGGACAAAATTTCAGGGAATACCTGTTTATAATACAGTTAGAGAAGCGGTTGAAAGGGAAGGTGCAAATGCATCCTGTATTTTTGTTCCACCGGCTTTTGCTGCAGATGCAATTATAGAAGCAGCCGAGTCCGGATTGAAAGTTATTGTGTGCATCACTGAAGGTATTCCTACAACAGATATGGTAAAAACATATAATTATATAAAAGATAAAGATTTAAGGTTAATAGGTCCGAATTGCCCCGGGATAATATCTCCGGGTAAATGTAAAATTGGTATAATGCCCGCTCAAATCCATAAAGAAGGAAGTATAGGTGTAATATCCCGAAGTGGAACACTAACCTATGAAGCGGTTCAGCAGATTTCAGATGCTGGATATGGTCAATCGACCTGTATAGGTATTGGAGGAGACCCTGTAATAGGCTCCACATTTATTGATTTGTTGAAACTTTTTAAGGAAGATAAAGATACAGAAGCAGTTGTATTAATAGGTGAAATAGGAGGAACGGCTGAGGAGGAAGCTGCTGAGTATATAAAAGCTGAATTCAACAAACCGGTTGTCAGTTTTATCGCAGGCCAAACAGCACCACCAGGAAGGAGAATGGGGCACGCAGGGGCAATCATTGCTGGTGGAAAGGGAACCGCAAAAGAAAAAATGGAAGCACTGAAAAATGCAGGAATAGTTGTTTGTGAAAGCCCTGCAATTATTGGTGAAAAATTAAAGGAAACGTTATCTTAAGCAACAGGAAGTGATATGGAACAGGAATATGAAAATCGAACCCTTGCAATTCTGAAACCAGATTGTATTGAGAAAAAAATTATAGGCAGGGTCATAAGCAGACTTGAGAATGAAGGTTTTGAGATTGTTGCTGGAAGAGTTTGTAAGTTAACTGATAAAGAAGCGGAAGGATTCTACCGGGTTCATCAAAATAAAGGTTTTTTTCGGGATTTAATTAAATTTATGACATCGGGTAAGGTTATTGTTCTTGTACTTCAAAGGGAAAATGCGGTAGAAAAATTGAGGGAAGTAATCGGTGCAACCGACCCCGCAGAGGCTAAAGAAGGAACTATTCGAAGAGAATTTGCTGATAATAAACAGAACAATATAATTCATGCGTCTGATTCACCAGAAAATGCAAAAAAGGAGATTTCGTTCTTTTTTCCAGGATATATTCTGATATAAAAGATGAAGGTCAAGCTTGACAAATTAAAGGAAGGTGAAAATTTACTGGATTATCGGGATTCACCATCAATATTGGATTTACCTGAAGAAAACTTTTCAGACCCGATAATTTTAAAAGGAATAGTTGAAAAAAGAGGTAAAAATTATTATTTTAAAATAGAAATAGAAACTTCTGGTTTTTTCCAGTGTGATAGATGCCTTGTAAGATTTAAAAAAGATATTCGTTCAAGTTTATTTGTAATTTATAGTAAAGAGCATTATATTCAGGAAGAGAGTAGGGATAACTTTTATATTATACCGGACGATGAAGATGAGGTAGATTTGAGTAAAGATATAAGAGATGAAATATTATTAACTTTGCCTATTAAATTATTGTGTGATGAAGATTGTAAAGGGATTTGTGCTGGTTGTGGAGCAGATTTAAATGTAGAGGAATGTAGATGTAGAAAGGATGTTATAGATCCAAGATGGGATGTTTTAAAGAAGATAAAATTTGAATAATAGAAAGGAGTAGGATAGGGTGGCATTACCAAAAAGAAAAATCTCAAAATCAAGAAGGGATAAAAGGAGAACCCACTGGAGATTAAGTGAACCAAATATAATGGAATGTCCTAACTGTAATCAGCCTAAATTAACCCATAGGGCTTGCCCGAATTGTGGCTATTATAATAAAAGGGAGGTATATTTTCCAAAAGAGGGATAAAACTACAGGAGAGTTTTGACTTGATAAGAATAGGTGTTGATGCAATGGGGGGTGATTATGCTCCTCGTTCTGTTGTCGAAGGCTCTATTTTGGCTACTTTAGAATCGCAGGGTAAGTATCAAGTTGTTTTGGTCGGGGATAAAAAAAGAATTGAAGAGGAGTTTAAACAGATTGAAATGGATATTCCTGATATTGAGATAGTAAATGCATCACAGGTTATAGAGATGAATGACCCCCCTGTTGAATCATTAAAAAAGAAGAGAGATTCCTCTATTTCTGTAATTACAAGATGTCTTGGAAAAGGTGAATTTGATGGTATAGTCAGTGCTGGTAATACCGGAGCGTTTATGGCATCTACTCTTTTATCATCTGGTAAGATAGAGGGTGTTATCAGACCTACTATCGGAAGTTATATGCCCGGGGAAAAGAACATATCTTTTATTCTGGATGTGGGAGCAAATTCCAATTGTAAGCCTGCACATCTTTTACAGTTTGGAATTATGGGGAGTATATTTGTGAGCACTATGCTGAAAAGAAAAAATCCAAAGGTTGGTTTATTGAGTATTGGAGAAGAAAGTTCTAAGGGTAATGAATTAACGATTGAATCCTACAAGCTGTTTGAGAAGAGCTGTCTTAATTTCATAGGGAATATAGAAGGAGGAGACATTTTTAAAGGAAAGGCTGACGTGATTGTTTGTGATGGTTTTGTTGGGAATATCATTTTAAAATTTACTGAGAGTATTATTGATATGGTAAAAGAAAAATTGAAAGTAATAATGGGTAACAATTTTATTACAAAACTGGGTATTCTACTTGTAAAGCCTGCTCTTCAAAAGATGAGCTATTTGTATGATTATCAGGAGTATGGGGGTGTTCCTCTTCTTGGTGTTAAAGGAACAGCGATAATCGGGCATGGTGGCTCATCTTCAAAGGCAATAAAAAATGCAATTCTTGAAGCCTATCGGATGATTCGTGAAAATATAAACGGGAAAATAGCAGAAAAATTAAGTAGTTATGTTGAGGTAGAAAGTGAAAAATAAACCTATATCAATGATTGTAGGAACAGGTTCATCAGTTCCTTCTAAAGTACTTTCAAATTTTGACCTTGAAAAGATGGTAGATACTTCTGATAAGTGGATCACAGAAAGAACAGGGATAAAATACAGATATATTGCTAATAATGGGGTTGTAACTTCTGATTTATGTTCTGATGCTGCTTTAAAAGCTCTTGAAGAGGCGAAAGTACTTCCGAAGGAACTTGATGTAATTATCGTGGCAACGGTTACAGGTGATGTTAAATTTCCTGCAACTGCCTGTTATGTTCAGCAAAAAATTAAAGCCGTGAACGCAGTAGCCTTTGATATCAGTGCAGCTTGTTCTGGTTATATTTATTCTCTTACCCTTGCAAATCAGATGATAATGTCCAATAATTTTAAAACGGTATTAATAATTGGTGGAGAAATACTTACAAGTATGGTTGATTGGACGGACAGGAATACCTGTGTTCTTTTTGGAGATGGAGCAGGTGCAAATGTTATAAAACCATCTGATGGAGAAAAGGGAGTAATTACAACTTATATAAAAAGTGATGGACAGCTCGCTCATCTGCTGACAACACCAGGTGGTGGTTCAAAGTTTCCAATAAATCATAGAACTGTAGAGCAAAAATTACAATTTATTCATATGGAGGGTAGAGAGGTATTCAAACACGCCGTAAAATGTATGAGCGAATCTGTGGAAAAGGTTTTACAACAGGCTAATATGTCCCCTGAAGAGATTGACCTGATGATACCCCATCAGGCAAATATAAGAATTATTGAGGCAACAGCAAAGCGGGCAGGTATCCCCATGGAGAGAGTGCTGGTAAATATTGATAGATATGGTAATACATCTTCTGCATCTATTCCCATTGCTTTAGATGAAGCAAAAAGAAATGGAAGATTAAAAGAGGGAGATACAGTTTTAATGGTTGTATTTGGTGGTGGGTTTACCTGGGGTTCTGCAATTGTGAAGTTTTAAAAAAGGATGGAGTATTGCATTGCGAAACATCGGGTTTCTTTTCCCCGGTCAAGCTTCTCAATATGTAGGAATGGCAAAAGATTTATTTGAGCAATTTCCAGTCGCAAGAGAATATTTTGAAAAAGCTGATGCGATTATGGGATATAATTTACATAAAATTGTTTTTAGTGGACCTGAAGAGAAATTGAGACAGACAAATATTACACAACCGGCAGTTTTTGTTCATAGTGCCATATTAACGGAGCTTTTAAAGGAGAGAGGTATAATTCCTTCAATTGCTGCGGGTCATTCTCTGGGTGAGTATTCTGCAGTTGTATGTTCTGAAGCATTGAGTTTTGAAGATGGATTAAGGCTGGTAAAGTTGAGGGGAGAGTTAATGCATAAAGCTGATGTAAAGAGCCCGGGAACAATGGCAGCAATTATAGGGCTTGATAGAGAAACGGTAGAAAAAATTTGTAATGAGGTAAATTCAAATGAGGTTCTAATGCTTGCGAATTATAATTCTCCCAAGCAGTTTGTGATCAGTGGCAGTATCCGTGGTGTTGAAGCAGGGATGAACCTTGCTTCCGAATATGGAGCAAAAAGGGTGGTTAAGCTTAATGTGGGTGGTGCTTTTCATTCATCTTTAATGGAGTATGCTAAAAAAGGGTTATCTGAGGCAATTGATAATTGTAAGTTTAATGAGCCCAGGATTCCTGTAGTTTCAAATTTTACAGCAAAACCCTGCAAAAATGCTAATGAGATAAAAAACAATTTGAAAAAACAACTTCTTAATCCTGTGAAATGGGAAGACTCTATGAGGATTATGATAAGTGAGGGAGTGAACTATTTTCTTGAAGTGGGTCCAAAACGTGTTTTACAGGGATTGATGAAACAGATAGATAGAAATATTGAAATTTATGGGGTAGATAAAAAAGAAGACCTTAATAAGATATGACAGAAAATCTGAAAAATAAGGTGGCGATTATTACTGGAGCAGCCAGAGGAATTGGAAGGGAAATTGCAATTACTCTTGCTACTGAAGGTGCCGATATTTCTATTTGCGATATTGATACTGATGGATTATCAAAGACGGCTGAGGAAATAAAAAGTTCAGGTAGAAAAGTTTTCTGGTTAAAAACAGATGTCTCAAGAGAAGATGATGTAAAAAAAGCTGTGGATAAAACTGTTGAGGAATTTGGAAGGATTGATATACTTGTAAATAATGCTGGAATAACAAAGGATAATCTGTTGATAAGAATGAGCGAAGATGAATGGAACAGAGTTATTGATGTTAATTTAAAGAGTGTATTTTTATTTACAAAGTACGCGGGAAAGTATATGATGAAGGGAAGGTATGGTAAGATAGTAAACATCTCTTCCGTTGTGGGGATAATGGGCAATGCTGGACAGGCTAATTATTCTGCATCAAAAGCAGGTATAATAGGGTTAACGAAAACGTCAGCCAGGGAGCTTGCAGCAAGAAATATAACAGTAAACGCAGTTGCCCCCGGATTTATTCAGACTGAAATGACAAAGAATTTACCCGATAATGTAAAAGAAATGTTTCTGAAAAATGTACCTTTAAAAAGAATGGGATATGTAAAAGATATAGCGAATGCGGTGAGATTTCTTGTTTCACCGGAAAGTGATTATATAACAGGGCAGGTTATTCAGGTTGATGGTGGATTATTAATGTAAGGCAAAAAATCATTAATACAATTATATAGGAGGGTTATATTTATGTCATACGAAGAGAGGGTTAAAGAAATAATTGTAGAGCAACTGGGTGTAGATCCAGGGGAAGTTACAAATGAGGCATCTTTTATAGATGACCTTGGAGCAGATTCGCTGGATACTGTTGAACTGGTTATGGCCTTTGAAGAGGAATTCGGAATAGAAATTCCTGATGAAGATGCTGAAAAACTTGTAACAGTAGGTGCAGCGATTGATTATTTAAAGAAAAAAATTGGTAAAGAGGAATGAAAAAAGTTGTAATTACAGGCCTTGGAGTTATTACTCCTATAGGAAACAATTTGGAAGAATACTGGGAATCATTAAAAAAAGGAAAAAGTGGAGTCACTAAAATATCAAAGTTTGATACTTCGGACTTCCCTTCTCAAATAGCAGGTGAAGTCAAAGGCTTTAAGCCGGAAGATTTTATAGAAAAAAGAGATTTAAGAAGAATGGACCCCTATACTCAATATGCGGTTGCAGCAAGTAGAATGGCTATTGAAGATTCAGGTATTGATTTAAGCAAGGAAGATACCACAAGAATAGGTGTAATAATTGGTTCTGGTATAGGCGGTATGGTTACTCTTGAAGAGCAGCATAAAATACTTTTAACAAAGGGTCCAAGAAGGTTAAGCCCTCTTTTTGTTCCGATGATGATTTCTGACATAGCAACCGGTTATGTTTCTATGATATTCAAACTGAAGGGACCAAATTATGCAGTTACATCAGCGTGTGCAACTTCATCTCATGCTATAGGTGATGCTTATATGTTGATTAAAAGAGGCAGTGCGGATGTTATGGTTGCAGGGGGCTCTGAAGCTGCAATAACACCTGTTAGTCTGGGAGGTTTTGCATCGATGAAGGCTCTCTCTTTAAGGAATAATGAACCAGAAAAAGCCAGCCGTCCCTTTGACGCAAAAAGAGATGGATTTGTTATAGGAGAAGGTTCAGGGATTGTTATTCTTGAGTCCGAAGAACATGCATTAAAAAGAAATGCCAGAATTTATGGAGAGTTAGCCGGTATTGGTTTTACTGCGGATGCATACCACTTAACTGCCCCAGCCCCTGGAGGAGAAGGAGCTGTTAGAGGAATAAAAGCCTGCCTTGAAGATGCAAAAATGAAACCGGAAGATATAGACTATATAAATGCCCACGGGACATCCACAGAGTGGAACGATAAAATAGAAACAACCGCTATAAAAACGGTTTTTGGGGAATATGCGTATAAGATACCAATAAGTTCAACAAAATCGATGACCGGGCATCTTCTTGGTGCTGCGGGAGGTATAGAGCTTGTTGCTTCTATACTATGTATGAAAAATTCTATTATTCATCCTACTATAAACTATGAATATAAGGATGATGAATGTGATCTGGATTATACACCAAATGTTGCAAGAAAGAAAGAGATAAAAGCGCTGATCAGTAATACTTTTGGGTTTGGTGGTCATAATGCATGCCTGCTGGTAAGGAAATATGATGAAAAATGGTAATATTTGATAGGTTAAAAATTTTATTCTCAAAAACAGGGAAAAGTCGGGAAGTTGATGAAGGAATTGAATGGGAAGAGTTTCAGAAATCCCTCAATTATGTAATAAAGAAGTATAACCTTTTTAAGGAAGCTTTAACCCATCGTTCATATTTTTCCCGAAAAGATTCTGAAAAAATAAAATCCAATGAAAGGCTCGAATTTTTAGGTGATGCTGTTATTAATCTTGTAGTTGCGGAGCTTCTTTACGAAAAATATCCTGATATTAATGAAGGAGAGTTGACAAAGAAAAGGGCAATTCTTGTAAGCAGAAAGATTTTATCTGAAAAATCAAATGATTTGAACCTTGGTAAGTTTGTACTTATTGGTGATTGCGAGGAAAAAACTGGTGGAAGACAGAAAGTTTCGATTCTAACAGATACTCTTGAGGCAGTAATAGGAGCAATTTACATTGAAAAAGGATATAAAAAAGTAAGAGATTATTTGAAAAATACAGTTTATAAAGATTTTGAAGAGATATTTGACAAGGAGGAAGTAAGAAATTTTAAAGGTGAACTTCTGGAATATATTCAGAAAGTTCAGCATAAAACACCTAAATATTTTCTTAAAAAGGAAGAAGGTCCTGACCATTATAAAACTTATACAGTTAATGTAAAAATTGGTAATAAGATTTTTGGAACAGGAAAAGGAAGGAGTAAAAAGGTAGCTGAACAAAAAGCAGCCGAAAAGGCTCTTGAGAAGATTAAAAATCTAAATGAGGGGAAATGATTATGGATGTAGTGGAGACCATTGTGGATATACCCACAGTAATAATCAGAGTGGATGAATGTAAGGGATGTGGTTATTGTGTAGAGGCTTGCCCTGTTAAAGTACTGGTTCAATCTAAAAAGTTGAACATAAAGGGATATCATCCGGCAGAATATAAAGGAAGTGGTTGTACAGGTTGTGGAGTATGTTTTTATACCTGTCCCGAGCCAGGAGCTATAACAGTAATAAAAAAGTAATGTACAGGAGAATACAAAATGGCAAAAGTTTTGTTAAAAGGAAACGAAGCAGTGGTAAAAGGTGCAATCCTTGCTGGATGTAGATTTTTCTTTGGTTATCCTATAACACCTGCAAGTGAGATAGCGGAAACGGCTGCATATTATATTCCGCTGGTTGGGGGTACTTTTATTCAGGCGGAGAGTGAGATAGGAGCAATAAATATGGTTTATGGTGCATCTTCAGGTGGTGTAAGAGCAATGACAGCCTCTTCGGGGCCTGGTTTAAGCTTGAAACAGGAAGGGATATCTTATTTATGTGGAGCTGAGCTACCGTGTGTGATTGTTGATATAATGAGAGGAGGACCGGGTTTAGGCAATATTGCTCCTGACCAGGGAGACTACAATCAGATGGTTAAAGGTGGTGGCCATGGTAGTTATAAAGTGCTTGTTCTCGCTCCAAATTCTGTTCAGGAGATGTGTAACTTTGCAATTCTTGCTTTTGAACTTGCAGATAAATATAGAAACCCTGTTATTGTGTTGACGGATGGGTTTATTGGACAGATGATGGAACCGGTGGAGTTTCCTGAAGTTCAGGTAGAGGTTCCAAAAAAAGACTGGGCTCTTTATGGGGAAGAAGACGATAATAAAAAACTGATATCATCAATTTATCTTGACCCTGATGAGCTTGAAGAAATTGTTATAAAGATAAACAAAAAATATAAAAGAATGGAAGAGGAAGAAGTTCGGTATGAAGCCAGTTATTTAGAGGATGCTGAGCTTGTAACTGTTAGTTTTGGCGTTGTATCGAGAATATTATCTTCGGTTGTAGAAAGATGCAGAAAGGAAGGTTATAAGGTAGGTTATTTAAGACCTATTACCTTATTTCCATTTCCGAAGAAGATAATTAATAAACTTTCAGAAGAGGGCAAGGCGTTTTTATCGGTTGAATTAAGCAATGGTCAGATGGTTGATGATGTTAGGCTTAATGCAAGGCAAAGTGATGTTCATTTTTATGGAAGGATGGGTGGAAATGTTCCCAGTGAAGACGAGTTATATGAAGTTATTGTTAAAATACTCAAAGGAGAAAGGAAATGGCTAAAAACAGGTTAGGAAAATCGAGTGCATTTTATGATATATATGAGAGAAATCCGTCTTCAGATAAAACTGTGACCCATTACTGCCCCGGTTGTGGTCATGGAATATTACATAAATTTATAGCTGAAGCTCTTGAAGATTATGGTGTATGGAATAGAACAATCCTTTTAAGCCCTGTTGGATGCAGTGTTTTTGCATATTATTATTTCAAGGTTGGAAATATTCAGTGTGCTCATGGTAGGGCACCTGCTGTAGCAACTGGAATAAAGAGAGCTCATCCTGATAGTATTGTTATAAGTTATCAGGGTGATGGAGACCTGGCAGGTATAGGTGGCAATGAGATAATACAGGCAGCAAATAGAGGAGAAAATATTACTGTATTTTTTATTAATAATGCAATATATGGTATGACAGGGGGGCAGATGGCTCCCACCACCCTTGTTGGTCAATCTACAACAACCACACCAAGAGGGCGTGATATTTATAATGAAGGATACCCTATTAAGATAGCCGAGATAATATCAATCTTAGAATCACCTGTATATGTTGAAAGAGTTGCTTTAGCAGATACAAAAAATATTATGAAAGCAAGAAGTGCTGTCAGGAAAGCAATAAATTATCAGGTTGAAAATAAAGGATTTTCTCTTGTTGAGGTTCTTTCTCCCTGTCCTACTGGCTGGAAAATGAACCCTGTAGATGCAAAAAAATGGGTCACAAATGAGATGCAGAAATATTTTAAACTTGGTGTTTTTAAAGATGTCGGTAAAGAAAGAAAATCAAGAAAAGTTAATGGAGAAAAAGTTCCGCTAAATAAGGTTCCAGATATAATAGATATTCCATCTGATGAAAAGAAGGAAATCAGTCGGATAGAGAAAAAGAGTGAAGAGAAATTTTTAAAGAGGATAAAGATTGCTGGTTTTGGAGGACAGGGTATTCTTTTACTTGGTGTTACTCTTGCTGAAAGCGGAATGATGGAAGGGAAAAATGTTACCTGGTTGCCATCCTATGGACCGGAAATGAGAGGAGGAACGGCTAACTGTCATGTGATTGTTTCGAATCAGAGAATAGGGAGCCCACTTGTGGATTGGTCGGATATTTTAATAGCAATGAATAGACCTTCTCTCGATAAGTTTGAACCCAAAGCTGTACCCGGGAGCCTTATATTTTACGATTCCACAATTGTTAATAGAAAACCTGAAAGAAATGATGTTAAAGCAATAGGTGTTCCATTTACGGAAATTGCTGATGGTATTGGAAGTACCAAAGTTTTAAATATGGTTGCACTTGGTTCCCTGATAAGATTTACTGGTATGTTATCTCCAGAAACTCTGTTTGAAGCTCAAACAAGGGTTGTAAAAAGGAAAGAATTTCTGGAATTAAATAAGAGAGCAATAAAGGCCGGAATGGAATTTATAGATTCTTTAAAAGAAAGTTAATAATCTGAATAAAAATAAGGAGATTAGAAATTGGATTACTTACTTACAGATGAACAAATAGAACTCAGAAACTTAGCACGGAAAGTAGCTCGAGAGAAGATTAAGCCAATAGCTGCTGAATGCGATAGAGAGGGTCGATTTCCCTGGGAAATTGTAGAACTCTTCAGAGAGCTTGATTTTTTCAGAATAATTGTTCCAGAGGAGTATGGTGGAATAAGTGGTAAGAGCCTTGATGTTTGTATAGTAACCGAAGAGTTAAGCAGGGCTTGTGGAGGAATAGCGTTATGTCTGGCGGCAACTGCTCTTGGTTCTTATCCAATTATTCTTGATGGAACAGAAGAACAAAAGAGAAAATATCTTCCCAGAATAGCAAACGGGGAAATCCTGACCGGATTTGGATTAACAGAATCATCTGCGGGTTCTGATGCTGCTGCCATAAAAACTACTGCAAGGCGTGAAGGTAACTATTATATTCTGAACGGAACAAAACAGTTTATTACTAACGGCAGTGTAGCAAAGGTGTATACTGTGATAGCTAAAACTGACCCTACGAAAGGGACAAGAGGAACATCAGCTTTTATAGTGGAAGAAGGATATGAAGGGTTTTCTTATGGAAAGAAAGAGGATAAAATGGGAATCAGAGCATCGGTTACATCGGAGCTGGTTTTTGATAATTGTAAAGTTCCTGTGGAAAACAGGATAGGTGCAGAAGGTCAGGGGTTTATAGTTGCAATGAGGACCCTTGATAAAGCGAGACCGGGGGTTGCTGCTCAGGCAGTTGGTATTGCCCAGGGCGCTTTTGACCTCGCTCTGGAATATATAAGAACTCGAGAACAATTTGGCCAGACTTTATCTACTTTTCAGGGATTGCAGTTTATGATTGCAGAAATGGCAACAAAAATTGAAGCAGCAAGGGCTTTAATCTATGCTACTGCAAGAATGGTCGATGCGGGAGTAAGAAATATTTCAAAAGAATGTGCAATGTGTAAACTTTTAGCTTCTGATGTAGCTATGGAAGTTACTACAAAAGCTGTTCAATTGTTTGGTGGATACGGTTATATGAGGGATTATCCCATTGAAAAATTTATGAGAGATGCTAAAATTACACAGATATACGAAGGAACAAATGAAATTCAGAAAGTAGTCATTGCAAGAAGACTTATAAAAGAAGGTGCAAGTAAGTAATTTAAAAGCTCATTAATTTATTTATTAAAATTAATATAATAAATAACAAACAAAATACAGGAGAAAAATATTGATTTTAGAAAAAGTTGAGGAATGTTTAGACGAAATAAGACCAAATCTTCAAGCAGATGGTGGGGATGTGGAACTTGTAGAGGTTAAGGATGGCGTCGTTAAAGTAAAACTGAAGGGAACCTGTGCAGGTTGTATTTTTTCTCAGATTACTATAAAAAGTGGTATTGAGAGATATTTGAAAGAAAAAATCCCTGAAATTGTCAAGGTTGAATCAGTTTAGAATTTAATCTACATAATATCTGTTTGTGCATAATGTTTCTCATTTTTATTTTCCCAAGTAAGTTAGTGGTTATAAATAAAATTTGAAATTTTTCTCCAGTATCTTCGACTTTAAAGTGGATTTTTACCATAGATATAAACTTAAGAGAGGCTGACTATGGAGAAAAGAATTGTAGGTGTCTGGCCCTGGTTTGCTCAAAGGTTAACAGCAGCGTTTCTTGTTGTTGGTATGGTAATTCATTTTATAGTATTGCACTATACGATTGAAAGACCTATTACTTTTGAAAAAGTAATTCTCAGATTAAGCTCCCCGGGATGGGTAATTTTTGATATACTGCTTCTGGGGGCTGTTATTTATCATGCTCTTAATGGTGTATGGTCAATAATGACTGATTGGAATATGGGCAAAAAAGCAAGAAAAATATGGGGCTGGCTTCTTTCCATTATAGGTATAGCTTCTTTTTTTATCGGGATTTATATTCTTATTCCCTTTTCAAAATAGTAATAAAAATCCAGGAGTTAAGATGAAAAAGAATATAATTTCAGTATTGTTGAGAGAATTGAAGCTCAATTTTAATCCTGGAATGATATCATTTTTCTTCCATAGAATTACAGGTATAGGCATAGTAATATACATTTTTCTTCACTTATGGACATTGAGTGCTGTTGTAAAAGGTCGGGATGCGTTTAATCATTCTATCGTGAAATGGGATAATACCCTGGGGCACTTTTTTGAATATCTGATTATGATAGCTGTTCTTTATCATTTATTAAATGGAATCAGGATAATAGCAGCTGATTTGTTTAAATTAACATTATTCCATAAGAAAATGTTCTGGGCGTTTGGTATAATATTTATAGTTTTTGCAGTCTATAGTATAAAAGTATTTTTTTAAAGGGAAATTAAATGAGGTATCATCAGGCAGTAGTAGTAGGTGGGGGATTGGCCGGGCTCAGGGCAGCAGTTGCATTAAATCAGAGGAATATAAAAGTAGCAGTGATATCGAAGGTTCATCCGATTAGGTCGCATTCAAATTCGGCACAGGGTGGTATTAATGCACCGCTTGGTAATCATCCGAGAGGATGCGTTGATAGCCCTGAAAGGCATGCTTTCGATACGATAAAGGGTAGTGATTATCTTGCAGACCAGGATGCTGTGATGAGGCTAACAAAGGATGCTGCTAAAAGGATAATAGAACTGGAGCATTGGGGCTGTCCCTTCAGCAGGACTATTGACGGAAAGATTGCCCAGAGACCCTTTGGTGGTGCAGGTTTTCCAAGGACCTGTTATGCAGCTGATAGAACAGGAAAATATATTCTCCATACACTATGGGAACAGATCATAAAATACATTCATTCTTCTGAAAGAGAAAATATGACCGTTTATGATGAGTGGTTTGTAACATCGATAGTGGTTAAAGATGGTGTATGCCATGGAGTTATAGCAATGGACCTTGATACGGGAGAGCTTGAAGAGTTTAAAGCAGATGCAGTAATTTTCGCAACCGGTGGCTCAGGTAGGGTTTATAAAAATACAACAAATTCTTTAATAAGCACAGGTCTTGGAGTTGCTATTCCTTTCAGAGAAGGAATTCCGTTAAAGGATATGGAATTCATTCAGTTTCATCCTACCACTCTTTATGGTAATAATATATTGATGACAGAAGGTTGTAGAGGTGAAGGAGGATACTTATTGAATAATAAGGGTGAAAGGTTTTTAGCGAATTATGATGATTCCAGAAAAGCAATGGAGGTTGCACCGCGAGATATAATAGCAAGAAATATGATGCGAGAAATTCTTGCTGGCAGGGGATTTGAAGATGCCTATTTACACCTTGATTTGAGGCATCTCGGGGCAGAAAAGATTAATACCAGACTGCCTGGAATAAGAGAACTTGCTATAAACTTTGTTAATGTTGACCCGATTGATGAGCCCATTCCGGTGCAACCGGGTATGCATTACACAATGGGTGGAATCGATACCAATATCAATTGTGAAACCATTGTTAAGGGATTTTATGCTGCAGGTGAGTGTGCGTGTGTAAGTGTTCATGGGGCTAACCGACTTGGTGGTAATTCTTTACTTGAAACTGTAGTATTTGGTACTATTGCTGGTGAGTCTGCGGCTGACTATATTCTTGAAGAGTCTCCATCATCCAGTGAAGCAGCTTTAAAAGAAAAATTAGGACAACAGAAAATAGTTCTTATGAATTACCTTGACCATAATGGAGAGGAGAATCATGCAAAAATAAAAGAAGAGCTTGGAACTGTAATGAAAGATAAAGTGGGAATTTTCAGAAAAAAAGAAAAAATGGAAGAAGCCTTAGAAGAAGTAAGAAAACTTAAGGAAAGGTATAAAGATATAAAAATAATAGACAAAGGAAAAAGAATGAACTTTGATTTAATATGGGCAATGGAACTGGGAGGCAACCTGGAAGTGGCTGAGGTAATTACAATGGGAGCTTTGAAAAGGGAGGAAAGCAGGGGTTCTCATTATAGACTCGATTTCCCTGAAAGAGATGATAAAAACTGGTTAAAACATACAGTTGCTTTTTCAACACCTGAAGGGGTAAAACTTGAATATAAAGATGTTACACTTGGATTTTATGAACCCAGGGAAAGGAAATATTAAAAATGGAAAAAGTTATATTCAAGGTGTTCAGATTTAATCCTGAAAGGGATAAAAAACCACGATTCGATAAGTATGAGGTTCCTATCAGGAATGGGATGACTGTGCTTGATGCTCTTTACTACATACAGGGGTATCTTGACGGTTCGTTAGCATTCAGGTCTTCCTGCAGGGAAGGTGTTTGTGGGTCCTGTGGTATGCATATTAATGGAAAATACAGGTTAGCATGTGAAACACAGATTAATAGATTGAAATCAAAAAAAATTACAATTAAGCCTCTTGGGCATTTGCCTGTTATTAAAGACCTTGTTGTTGATATGACAGATTTCTGGGAAAAATACAGTTATATCAAGCCTTATTTGATTGCCGGTGCACCCCCGGAAGAAAATGAAAGAATTCAGACTCAGGATGACAGAAACAAACTGGATGGACTTATAGATTGTATATTATGTGCCTGCTGTTATGCTGCTTGCACTATTACAGATACAGAAAAAAATTATCTTGGACCTGCTGCTCTTTTGAAAGTGGATAGGTTTGTTGAAGATTCAAGAGACAACAATAAAAAAGAGAGGTTACTGACTGTAAGTGGTGATTCCGGTATATTCAGATGTCATACTCTTTTTAACTGTCAGGAAGTGTGCCCAAAGAATTTAGACCCAACAGGAGCAATCGCAAGATTAAAGAGAATGGCTATTTCTAATACCCTTTGTTTCTGGGAAAAGTAAGGTAATGACTAAATCAATGGAAGAAAAAAAATATAGAATAGTCGATAAAGAAGAAATATATGGTTTTTTAAGGAGCAAAGGAATTCATCTAACTGGAGAAGCAAGACGTATTTTTGAGAAAAAGTTAGAAGAAAATCCAATTGACATCAGGACTTTTACCATAACCAAAAGGCTCTCTAATAATAAGTTCTTTAAACGTTTACTTGATTTAGCTTTTGTTTCAAGAATTAAGAAAAGGATGAGTAATCCTGTTTTAAAATTAATTGAGCAAAAAAGGAAAGAATTGAAAAAATACAGAATTAAAAAAGGAATTTCATACAGTGAACTGGAAAAGGTATTTTATGATGAGGATATGTGGGAACCTTTTTATCCGGTTCCTTCAGAAATAGGTGAAGGTGGAATTATTGTGAAAGTAATGGATAAAGGAGAAAATGAACCTTATATTGGATTACTCAGAGCCAGAAATTTTAAAGGATTTCACACCATTACTTTAATGACAACTAAAAGAGAAAAATTCTGGAATATGGTTGCTTCATCTAAATTCTGGAAATTGAAAGAGTTTGACGATATAGAAAAGAAAAAGTATATTGGTGAAATTGAAGCGGAATTTGTTAAGTATATCTATCAGAGACAGGAACTAAAGATTAGGGATAATTGATTCCGTAACATCTCTCTAATTTTATTTTATCTATTATAAACATATCATTCTTATGAGATTTTAAAGAAACAACGAATTACACGGATTACACAAATTTTTTTAAATTACACCTTCATACTTAATGTTTTCTTTTCTTCTTCTGATTAAATAGTTGCATTTAATTTACAAGGATTTCTCAGCCTTTATATACTCTTAATATTAAATTAAGGTATCATTAAAGAGCTCCGATAGAAGCGGTATATAAT
>QNDJ01000002.1 GCA_003644825.1 Candidatus Zhuqueibacterota bacterium
CAGACAGGTGAAATAAGCGGAACTCCTCAAACTCCAGGAGTATATACTTTCACAGTAGAGGTTCAGGATTCTTTTGGTCGTATATTCTCTAAGGATTTCAGTATTGAAATTACAGAAGTTAATGAACCACCGGTAATAACGGATATACAGACAGATGTTAATTTCAAGGATACAATATATGCTGGAGATGTTTTCAGTTATCAGGTTCAGGCAACAGACCCCAATACTGGTGATGTGCTGGTATATAAGCTTCAGAATGAACCTGCAGGGATGGTTATAGATTCCACCACCGGGCTTATATCCTGGACACCTGATATAACTCAATTAGGTCAGTATACAATTACAGTTATTGTAACCGATAAAGGAGGGCTTCAAGATTCTGATACATTTACAATTTTTGTGGAAGAGGCTAATTTACCACCAGAGCTTTCTCCGGTTCCTGATACAACAATAACTGCTGGTGAGTTATATAATTACCAATTAAAAGCTACGGACCCGAATATAAATGCCTGGTTGAGTTATTATCTCATTTCTGCACCTGAGAATATGTCTGTTAATTCTGAAACCGGTCTTATAACCTGGATACCTACTGAAGCACAGGCAGGTGCCAATATTATTATGGCAGGAGTTGATGATGGTAGAGGTGGTAAAGATTCCACAAGTTTTACAATTACCGTTATTTTACCTTTAGATGTAACACCACCTGTAATAACTTTTGGACCTATCGTTGAAGGAATAGACACAAGTTCTGCCTATGTAAAATGGAGCACTGATGAAGAAGCGACAAGTATCGTTGAATTTGGTCTTTCAAGCACCTGGGATGATAAAAACACCAGAGATTCTCTTGTAATTATAGAATTCGTAAAAGAACATAAAGTTCAATTAACCGATTTAATGCCGGATACATCATATAATGTAAGAGTAAAGTCAGTTGATTCAAGTGGCAATGTGTCATCTTACAGCAAAACTGTCAGTTTTAAAACAATGGCACTACCGGATGTCGAGCCACCGGTAATTGTTGGTAATCCACAGATTTTCGGCCTGGATACAAATAAAGCTACTATCTACTGGGAGACTAATGAACTCGCAAGTAGTATTGTAATTTACTCGCCCAATTCACTATGGAGTGATATTACAAAAAGAGATACTGTAAAAATCGATGAATTAGTTACAATACATTATGTTACACTTGAAGATTTATCACCTGCAACAACATATAAGGCTGTTGTTGCATCTATAGATGCAAAGGGTAACGGGCCCACAACAAGCAAAGAATTTACATTTACTACCCCTGAACTGCCAGATAGAGAACCACCAATTATTACAAGGACCCCAATTGCTGAAGGACTTGATACATCGAGTGTTACAATAATATGGGAAACTAATGAGATTTCAACAAGTATAGTTCAGTATTCGATAGATTCTCTTTTCGATGAAGAAGGTGCCCGTTTCGAGATAAAAGATGATAACCTTGTTACTTTTCACAGAATAGTTATTACAGGTCTTTTACCGGCAACAACATACAGAGTAAGAACAGGGTCTGTTGATGGTGCAGGTAATGGCCCAACCTGGAGTGGAGCTATATCGTTCAGAACTCTTGAAAGACCTGATAATGCTCCACCTGTTATCGTAGGATTCCCAGAAGCAGTAGGAATAGATACATCTCATGCTACAATTATATGGAAAACAAATGAAATTTCTAATAGTATTGTTATATATGCTATTGACTCTCTGTGGAGCGACCCAAATATGCGAACAGAAGTAAAGAAAGACGAACTTGTAATCGAACATAAAGTTTTATTAACAGGTTTAGAATCAGCTACTACATACAGATTCATAGTCGGGTCAATAGATGGTAAAGGAAACGGACCTGCTTATTCAGGTGAATATACTTTCAAAACCATGGAAAAACCGGATACAGAACCTCCAGTTATAACCCTGCAACCACAGGTCGAAGGAATTGATACCTCCCACGCCACTGTTATCTGGGAAACAGATGAATACTCAACAAGTATCGTAGAATATGCTGTAGATTCCCTGTGGAACATCACTACAGAAAGAAAAATAGTTGAAGATTTTAACCTTGTTATTAAGCATAATGTTTTTCTTATAGGGCTTAAACCTTCTACAAGATATAGATTTAGAGTTGGTTCCATCGATGAAATGGGAAATGGACCTACTTACAGTAATGAATATGTTTTTGAAACACCAGAAAGACCTGATGTATATCCACCTATTATTACACAATTTCCTTCTATTGAGGGAATTGACACATCAAGGGTAACAATCAAATGGATGACAGATGAAATTTCAAATAGTATAGTAGAATATGCTCTTGATTCTTTATTCGATATATCTTCTGAAAGAAATATAAAAGTTCTATCTGACCTGGTTACGGAACACATAGTTGTTTTAACAGATTTACTTGCTGGAAAGAAGTATAGATTCCGGGTCGGTTCAATCGATGGTAAGGGAAATGGACCAACATACAGTGGCGAATACGCTTTTGAAACCAAGGAAAAACCGGATACTGAACCACCAATAATACTTGGTTTTCCTGTAATTGAAGGAATTGACACTTCTCAGGCTACAATCAAATGGAAAACCAATGAGATATCCACAAGTATGGTGGAATATGCTATAGATTCTCTGTGGAGCAAAGAAGAGAATAGAAAAAAAATAGAAAAACTGGACTTCGTAAAAGAACACTCAATCTTATTGACAGACCTGATACCTGATACAGAATATAGATTTAGAGTAGGTTCAGTGGATGCAAATAATAACGGTCCAGTTTATAGTGGAGAATATGTGTTTAAAACTATGGAAAAACCAGACCTCTTTCCGCCACTGTTTACAAGTTTACCTTCGGTGCAGAGTAAGGATACAACCAGGGTTACAATCGTGTGGTCAACCAATGAACCTTCCAACAGTGTGGTAGAATTTGCAGTTGATTCCTTATGGAATATTGCTGGAAAAAGAAAAACTAAAGTAATACAGACCCCGGTTATTGACCACATTGTCATACTTACAGACTTATCACCCAATACTCTATATAGATATACTGTGAGTTCAACGGATATGTTTAATAATGGTCCAACGGTTTCACCTGAATTTACGTTTAAAACTCTTGAACGACCGGACCTTATTCCACCAGTAATTATAGGTTTTCCAAATCCTGTAGATGTAGATACATCTTCTGTTACTATAAAATGGAAAACCAATGAGCTTTCTACAAGTATTGTTGAGTATGCTCCTGAAACAGACTGGCCAAATAATATACTTACAGAAATTGATCAATCTTTAACCACCGAGCACGAAATATACATAACAGGTCTTGCTTCAAATACTGTATATAAATTCAGGGTAGGCTCAGTTGATAGTAAAAATAACGGACCCACATATAGTGCAGTTTTTGAATTTAAAACAGCTGAAATCCCTGATATAATTCCACCTGTTATTATTGGTTTTCCTCAGGTTACAAGCCTTGATACAAATACTGCAACAATAGAATGGAAAACTAATGAAAGTTCAAATAGTATTGTAGAATATGCTGAGAGCTCTACCTGGCCTGCAGATATAATGAAAATAATTGTTCAGGAATTTGTTACAGAACATAAAGTATTTTTACCGGATTTAAAAGCCGATACTGAATATAAATTCAGAGTTCAGTCAACAGATACCAAGGGAAATATTTCAGATTACAGCCCCGAGCAGGTATTTAAAACACTGGAGCGACCGGACAATACTCCTCCGGTTATTATAGGTTTTCCTTCTGTTATTAATGTGGATACAAATACTGCAACAATTGCCTGGAAAACCGATGAAAACGCTACGAGCACCGTAATATTTGGACCGGACAGCAGCTGGCCTGCTGAACAAAATACCGTCGAGGATTTGAGCCTTGTTAAAATCCATGAAATTATGTTAACAGAACTTACGCCAGATGTTAAATATAGATTTAAAGTCAGCTCAATCGATGCTAAAAATAACGGACCAACTGAAAGTGGAGAATTTACATTTACAACCCTTGCACTACCGGATTTCAACCCACCTGTTATTGTAGGATTTCCATCTGTAACTAACATAGATACTTCAAAAGCAACTATTGAATGGAAAACAAATGAGAACTCAACTTCTATTATAGAATATGCTGAAGAAAGTGAATGGCTGACAAACAAAATCACAATTCAGGACCAGAATCTAGTTATTTTTCATAGTATTTTAATTACAAATCTTAAGCCAGCTACTTCATATAAGTACAGAGTTGGTTCAATTGATTCCAAGAATAATGGGCCTACATACAGTGTTGAAATGACCTTTAAAACTACAGAACGGCCTGATGATATTCCACCTACTATTGTAGGATTTCCTGATGTTGTTGGAATTGATACGGATAGAGTGACCATAGAGTGGAAAACTAATGAAACATCTAACTCAATAGTGGAATATGCCCTCACAGGTGAATGGCCCGGCAATAAAAAGAAAATAACCGAGCAGGATTTAGTAGTAGACCACAGTGTATTAATAACAGGTTTATTGCCTGATACAGAATATACATTTATAGTGGGTTCCGTTGATGCAAGCAATAATGGTCCTACTTATAGTAAGGAACAAACTTTTAAAACAGCAGCATTGCCTGATTTCAATCCACCTGTTATTGTAGGGTTTCCATCGGTTGTTAATATTGATACTGATAAAGCCACAATTGAATGGAAAACAGATGAAAACTCGACAAGCATTGTGGAATTTGCCTCGGAGAATGAATGGCCTTCAAATAAAAAAGAAGTTATTATCCAGGACCTTGTGACCGAACACAGTGTGTTACTTGCAGAGTTAACACCAAAAACTACATATATATTCAGAGTGGGTTCAATTGATGGAAAAAGTAATGGACCTTCCTACAGCGGAGAACATAAATTCACAACACTTGAAGTTCCTGATTTAATACCACCAGCAATTGTAGGATTTCCAAGCACATTTGGTGTTGATACTGACCGGGTAACGATTGAATGGAAAACAAATGAAAATGCAACCAGTATTGTAGAATATGCTTTAGAAGATAAATGGCCCAATGAAAAGAAAGAAATTATTATCCAGGACCTTGTGACCGAGCACAGTATAGTAGTTGTAGACCTTACTCCTTCAACAAAATATAAATTCAGAGTTGGTTCTGTCGATGCAAATAATAACGGACCAACATACAGTGGTGAACACACATTTGAAACGGCTGCCGTCCCGGATAACGAAGCACCTGCAATTATTGGGTTGCCCAATGTGATTGGTATAGATACAAACAAAGCTACTGTAGAATGGAAAACAAATGAAAGTGCAACAAGTATTGTAGAAATTGCAAAAGAGACAGAATGGCCCTCAGGAATATTCACTGTAAAAAAGCAGTCTCTTTTGATTGACCATTCGATTCTTGTTTCTAACCTGGAACCAGCAACGACTTATAAATTCCGGGTTGGTTCAATCGATGGAAGTGGTAATGGACCTACTTACAGCATAGAACAAACATTTACCACATTAGCACGGCCAGATTTCAGTCCACCAGCAATTGTTGGATTTCCATCAGTGGCTGGTATTGATACATCATCAGCAACAGTAAAGTGGAAAACTAATGAAGATGCAACAAGTATTGTAGAATATGCTATCGATGAAGAATGGAATACTAATAGGAAAACAATTACAAATCAGGATTTAGTTATTGACCATAATATACTCCTTGCAAATCTTTCTCCGGACACAACTTACAGGTTCAGAGTGGGTTCCATTGATAGTAAGAGCAATGGGCCAACATACAGTGGTGAATTTACATTCAAAACACTGGCAATCCCTGACCATAATCCACCAGCAATTGTAGGGTTGCCAGGTGCTACAAAGATAGATACCGGGTCGGCTACAATAGTATGGAAAACAGATGAGGATGGAACAAGCATTGTTGAATTTGCCCCGAGTTCAAGCTGGCCTGCAGATAAGAAAACCGTTGTAGACCAGAACCTGGTTGTTGACCACAACATCCTTATTACGAACTTGAAATCGAACACAGAGTATAAATTCAGAGTGGGTTCAATTGATGGAAAAGGAAACGGACCTGGTTACAGTAAAGAGGAAACTTTTACAACTCTTAAAGCAGCTGATAAAACACCACCTGCTCTTGTAGGATTTCCATCCTGGAGAAATGCTGACACCAGTTCAGTAACTATCGAATGGCAAACAAACGAAACATCAAACAGTATTGTGGAAATATGTAAGAGTGATTTCTGGCCTGACAGTATAAGAGTTTTCAAAATCCAGGACCTTGTCATAGAACATTCTGTTTTTGTTTCGGATTTAGAGCCCAACACTGAATATAAATTCAGGGTTGGTTCAATGGATGGTGAAGGAAACGGTCCAACTGTAAGTGGTGTTTTTAGCTTCCATACCCTTGAAAGACCTGATCTTGAAGCACCTGTAATTATTGGTTTTCCGAACGCTGTAGACATAGATACGAATTCTGCAAAAATTGTATGGACAACCAACGAAAACTCCACAAGTATTGTAGAATTTGCAGGTATTGATGAATGGAATGGAAATCGAACAAAAGTTATAATCCAGGACCTTGTAATTAACCATTCGGTATACATTGGAAATTTAAAGCCCAATACTAAATATAGAGCAAGAGTTGGTTCAATTGATGCAAAATCTAATGGTCCTACATACAGTTCAGAATTTGAATTTAAGACGGCTGATGTTCCTGACAATACTCCACCAGTGATAATTGGATTTCCGAGTGTTGATGATGTTGATACTAACTCTGCAAATATTATCTGGGTAACGGATGAGGAAGCTTCAAGTATTGTCGAATTTGCTATTGAATCTGAATATTCAACGGAAAAAATTAAAATTAAAGACCAGAGGCTGGTTAAGACTCATAAGGTTTATATTTCAAACTTAAAGCCTGGTACCGTTTATAAATATAGATGTGGGTCTGTTGATGCCAGAAGCAATGGACCAACCTGGAGCAATGATTACACCTTCACCACTCTTGAAGTAGCAGATAAAATACCACCGGTAATTGTTGGTCTACCTTCAGAATTTGGTATTGACACCACTTCACTTACTATTAAATGGAAGACTGACGAAAGAGCAACAAGCATTGTTGAAATAGCTCCGACAAGTGAATGGCCTCAGAATAAACTAACAATTGTTGACCAGACCCTGGTTACGGAACATGCTGTATTTATATCGAATTTAGTTCCTGGAACAGAGTATACTTACAGGGTGGGTTCAATTGATGCTAAAAGTAATGGCCCAACCTATAGTGAGAATTTTACTTTCAAAACTTTACAGGCAGCAGACACAAAAGCTCCAGTTATTACTGAGTCACCTATAGTTATAGGTTTATCTCATCACCAGGCAACAATAAAATGGAAAACAGATGAGACCGCTTATAGTTCTGTTGATTATGGAGAAACCACTGCTCTTGGTAAAACAGTTACAGAGAGCAAGGGAAAAACAACCCATACAATTAAACTGACGAATTTATCCGAGCAAACAAAGTATTATTTTAAGATTCGTTCCAGGGACCAGACAGGTAATGAATTTGTTGGAACTATAAGGGAGTTTACCACAAAAGCAAAGCCTGTTCTACCCGATACAATTCCACCAGCAATAATTGAGGGACCCATTGATAAAGATGTAAAATCTGACAGAGCAACAATAAAATGGAGAACCGATAAAGAATCTTCAAGCGTTGTTGAATATGGATTGGAAGAAACAAATCTAAAGTTAAAGAAGACTCAGGATGCTGCCATCGGGGTAATTGAACATATTGTTAACATAACAAATCTTGAGGCTGATACAACTTATTTTTACAGGGTCAGGTCAAGAAGTGCTAATAACAAGGAAGTGGTAAGTAGAATATTCAAATTTGATACGGAAGCTGCTCCAGACACGCTGCCACCGGTAATAGTAACGGGTCCTATTGCTTCCTTTATAGAAACCGATAAAGCAACAATAGAATGGACAACAGATAAGATTGCCAGTAGTATTGTCTATTATGGTGAAGATACATCTTACGGGAATATTGAAAAAGAGGATATGCTTCAGGGTGTAAAAGAACATAAAATTACATTAACCGGGCTAAAAGCTGGAACAGAGTACCACTATATGATAGAATCTAAATCCGAAAACCTCAAAGTTGTTTCGGCTGGCGATTTCATTTTTATAACAAAAGTTGTACCGGATACTATACCGCCAAAGATTATATCGGGTCCTGTGCCAACGTCGGTTGAACATAATAAAGCAACAATTGAATGGGAAACCGATGAGCTTTCCAACAGTTTTATAGAGTATGACACAACGGATGCTCTTACCCAGCATCAGTATAGTGACCTTGATGCTTCTGGAGTTATGAAACACAAGATAATCCTGACAAATCTTGTACCAAATAAAGAATACAAATATAGGGTATCTTCAAGTGATTTAAGCCCGAACCTGAATAAAGTTATAAGTGTGGTGAGAACGTTTAAGACCCTTGCAGCGCCTGATACTATTCCACCAAGGCTTGTGAGAGGACCTGAGACATCCTCAACAGATAGGTCTGCTACTTTTGAATGGGAAACCGATGAACTCTCGGATACTTATGTATATTACAATGAGAAAGGTTCTACGGAAAAGCCAAAAAGGGTAGGAGATGAAAAGAAGGTTCTTGTACACATAATAACAGTTACCAATTTAAAGAAAGGCGTTGAATACGAATTTACATTAACTTCAACTGATTATGCGGGGAACATATTCTCCTGGCCTAATACGGGCGAAACAAAAAGCATTGAGAAAATTCTTGCAATAAGGAAAACGATGCAGCCGCCGGGTGGTGATGGAACCTTCTTTACAAGCCAGACTGTTGATACTCAGAAGCCGATTATCATCGAAGGACCAAAGGTGCTATCTAAAACTACATCTACAGTTACTGTTTACTGGAAAACCGATGAGAGAAGTGATTCTTTTGTAAAATATGGTAAAACAACAAGTTATGAAGGAATAAAAGGCGAGGCTGCAGATGTCTTTGAACATAAAATAACTTTAACCAATCTTCAACCAAATACTTTATACAACTTTAAAGTAGCTTCTACAGACGTGAATGATAATGGACCTACTGAAAGTGCAAATTCTGTTGTTACAACTGAAAGTGAAGCAGATGTAACACCACCAAGAATTACAGCAGGTCCTGTTGTAGAATCTATTACCGATAACCAGGCTACTATTGTCTGGGAAACTGATGAGCCAAGTGATTCAAGAGTTGAATTTGGAACTGACGTCAATTACGGAATTACAAAAGCAAAAACAGAAAATGTTACAGTCCACAGAATAACAATAACAAATCTTTCTCCCAATACAGAATATCATTTCAAAGTATTTTCTACAGATATAGATAACAACGGACCTTCATCCAGTGATGATATGAAATTCAAAACTGAAGAAGCACCTGATAGAACACCACCAACTATATCTAACATTAAAGTTACAGCAACAACTGACCAGACTGCAACAATTGAATGGGATACTGATGAGCTTAGCGACAGCTTTATTAACTATGGTTTTACGTCTAATTACGGATACAAGGTTGGGAGTTCGCAGGATGTATTACATCATAAAATTACAATAACAAATCTTACACCAGATACTCTTTACCATTTCCGGGTTGGCTCAATTGACAAAAGTGATAATGAGGCACCGATTCAGGCAGATATGACCTTCAGAACAGCAGCAGCAAGAGACACAATACCACCTGCTGTTCCTGCAGGTTTAGAAGCCATTGCAGGAAGTGAAAAAGTACTGCTCCGATGGAACAAAAACACCGAAGGCGACCTTGCAGGATACGATATTTATAGAAAAACCGGTAGTGATACTTCATTTTCCGTAATTGCTACTCTTGTAGCGGATACTTTTTATCTGGATGTTGGTTTACAGAATTATGTTACATACGAGTACCAGATTAAAGCAGTGGATAATGTAACACCACCCAATAGAAGTGAAGCCACAAGCCCGATACAGATTACCCCCAAAATGCAGAACATTCCCACTGCTCCAGAGATTTATTATCCGATTAATGGCGTAAGAGTTTCAGCAAAGGACCCAGTTTTACAGATAATTAATTCTACAAAACCACCTGAAAGAGAAAAATTAACGTATTCATTTATTGTTTCAGAGGATTCTATGTTTTATCAGGTGGTCGTATTTAAAGAAGGAATTGAAGAAGAACAATTCGGAACTACAAGCTGGCATATAGGACAGGTATTGAAACACAACAAGGTATATTACTGGAAATCAAGAGCCTTTGATGGCATATTCTATAGCTCCTGGATGAATATTTCTTCTTTTATTGCTGATACAACTATGGCAACAGAAGTTGAGCTCGCTTTCTTCAGAGGAAATGATGTAAGAGGAACTGTGGAACTTGAATGGCAAACAAAAGTAGAAAAAAATATATCAGGATTTAATATCTTCAGGAGCTTCTTTAAAGATAAGGAGTTTGTCCAGATAAATAAGAAGATTGTAAAAGGAAATAATGGCAGTTATCGAATGGTTGATACTGATGTGGAAATCGGAAAAACATATTACTATCGTATTGAAGCTGTTAATATATACGGTTTTGAAACGGTCTCAAAGACTATATCGGTTACGGTTAAACCACCGCGAACATTCGCTTTAAAGCAGAATTATCCTAATCCTTTTAATCCGACAACGACAATTAAGTACGATTTACCGGCTGGAACTAAAGTTCAATTGAAAATATTTAATATGCTCGGGCAGGAAGTAAAAACCCTTGTTAATGAATACAGGGAAGCAGGATACCATAAAGTCATCTGGGACGGAAGAAACAATAACGGTATCAGAGTAGCTTCTGGAGTTTATATCTACGCCATAAAAGCTGGAAAATATTTCAAAGCGAAAAAAATGGTTCTTCTTAGATAAGTAAAGTGGGGTTAAGGGTGTGTAAAAACCGGGAGTAATGGAACTTTATACAGGTTCCTGCTCCCGGGTTTTAAAACCCCAGAAATTCGTAAACTCATTAAAAAAGTCAGGGTGATAATGAAAAGGTATATTTTTATTACATGCATATTTTTAATTTTGCCAGCATTATTAATTGCAGGTGTTTTAAATGACTCGAATGTGAATTTGCCGGGTGTTTATGGGGGTTCGTCTGCCTGGGGAGATTTCGATAAAGATGGAGATATGGACCTTCTAATCACTGGAGAAATAATGGGTTCTTCAGGTCCTGTGAGAATTGCATATCTTTACAGAAATGACGATGGAGTTTTTATAAAAGTAGATGAATTCGAAGGTGTCTATTTTGGAGATGTTGCCTGGGGAGACTATGATAATGATGGCGACCTCGATTTTGTTTTGACAGGACTTAACAATTACGATAAAGAAGTCCTTTATGTATACAAAAATAAATATCCCATTGTTGGTTTTGAAAAAGATGAATCTCAAACTGATTTAATCCCGGTAAGATATTCAAATGTTGCCTGGGGAGACTATAATAATGATGGATTACTGGATCTTGTTGTTATTGGTATGAATAGCTATGGTGAAGCTATCACAACATTATACAAAAACACAAAACCAGGCATAAAGAATATCCTCAAACAGGACCGAACTCAGAGCCTTTTAAATGTTTGCAAAGGTGATGTTGTCTGGATAGATTACGACAAAGATGGAGATTCAGACCTCTTAATATCCGGTGTTGATGGCAGTGGTCTCAAATCAGCAAAAATTTTCAAAAACGACCCTCTGGGTGTATTCACTGTAGACAAAAGTAATACAAATAATCTTCCCAAACTTTCATCCTGTTATTTTGTCATAGGAGATATAGATGCCGATGGTGACCCTGATGTTCTTGCAACAGGCTGGAAAGATGGACCAGACGGATATAGCCGATGGAATGCTGAAACAATATTGCTGATAAATGAACCAACAGGAGTTTTATCAGAACACACCCTTAATATAACCAATATTGTAGGACCCGTTGCCTTTGGAGATTACGATAATGATGGTGACCTCGATTTCGCGATAACAGGTCGGGATGAGTATGATAACCTGTATGGATATATTTACAAGAACGATGGAAATAATGTTTTCTCTGAAGATAAAAATCAAAATATACCAAAACTATGGAATGGTTTCATTTCATGGATAGATTATGACCTGGATGGAGATATTGACCTGTGTATTAATGGAATAGATGATAATGAAAACAGGCTGTTAAAAATATATAGTAATACTGAAATAAGCAATTCTGCTCCATCTGCTCCATCAGTTCTTAATAAACCTGTGATAACAAATGATGGTGTTCTTTTTTCCTGGGGGACAGGAACTGATGATACAACCCCCAATAACCTGTTAACATATAACATCAGGGTGGGAAGTTCTCCGGGAAAAGGAGATATTGTTTCTGCAGAAATACCTTCTGGTAGGGGAAATGCTGGCGCAAAAAACAATTTCAGGCTCAATAAACAACTTTCTAAACAAACTTATTACTGGGCAGTCCAAACGGTTGATGTTCAAAATAAAAAGTCTGAATTTTCTCAAGAAGAGCAATTTAAGGTTGAGGTTTTTGTCAATTCCAATCAGATTATTCCTGATTTTCAACAGGTTACTCAGGCATGGGCTGATTATGACAATGATGGCGACCTGGATATGGTAATGGCTGGAAAAGATGCTAATGAAAGCATTCGCTCGATTCTTTTTGTTAATATAAATAATACCATAGAAGAGAATAGAGACATTATCCTTGATGGTTTCCGATATGGGAGTTTTGCCTGGGGAGATTACAATAATGATGGTTTTCTTGACCTTGCTTTTGCGGGCAACTCTGTCAGAAGTGTTAAAACTGCTGGTATATACGACAACATATCAGGTAATAATCTGGTTGGTTCAGCCAGCAGCAGTGAAATAATAAAAGTGGATAGAGCTTCACTTGACTGGGGCGATTACGATAATGATGGTGACCTTGACCTTGTAATAATGGGAAATTCTGGTACCCAGTTCATTACAAAAATATATAAAAATGAAAATGGGGTTATTTCAGAAGATAAAAACATAAACCTTGCTGGATATGGAAATGGTAAACTTTTCTGGCTGGATTATGACAATGATGGTGACCTTGACCTGCTGATCACAGGAGAAAATAACCCCGGTGATAATGAATTTGTTATATATAATAATGTTTCGCCAGGAGTTTTTCTGAAAGTTTCAGATACCGGGATACCTGCTTTCAGTGCAAGTACGATGGCTTATGGTGACTATGACAGTGATGGAGATTTTGACCTCGTAATTACAGGAATGACTTCATCAGGAATTGAAATAAAAGTATTTAAAAATGAAAACGGTTCCTTTACAGAAGCTAATATTCTTCCAACAAATGCCACAGGTGTAATAGGGGGGGCAATAGCTTTTGGAGATTATGACAATGATGGTGACCTTGACCTTATCGTTGCCGGATTTGACGGTTCTGAACAGATAATAAAAAGTTACAATTATAATAATGGAACATATACTGAAGAGGATTTTAAAGTTTTAGAAAAAAACGGTTTAAGTTTCTGTAGTTTAAAGCTGGTGGATTATGATGGAGATGGAGACCTTGATTTAATTGCAGCTGGTCAATCACAGGCTACAAAGAAGGCTTTTTCATCTTTTTATGACAATGTTGAAGGAATTTTACATCCCAATAATCCACCTGACCCACCAGCTATTCTGAATTCTTCTGTTAATGGGAGTTCAGTTACTTTAACCTGGAGTAAAAGCAGTGATACTGACATCGACCCAACTCCTTCTGATGCATTAACCTATATTCTCAGGGTGGGAACAACGCCTGGTGGCAATGATATTGTTTCCGGTGTTTACCCTGTGATGTTTGGTAAAATAGCTTCTGCCAGAAAATATATAATCAATAATCTCAAAAGTAAAATATACTACTGGAGTGTAAAAGCTATTGATAACGGGTTCAAACAGTCTGAATGGGCAGCTGAAGAAAGTTTCAGAATTGATACCGAGAAACCTGAGATATTGAATGTATCAATTACCCCGTCAGCAGTGGGAATATCAAAAGCTACTGTGGTGGTCAATTTCAGGGAAAATTTCGAAATGGATTTAACAAAATCACCTGTTGTTAAGGCAAAAATGGCTGATGGATTAGAGGTAAATGTTGACCAGATATCTTACGATGGAAAAACCTGGATAGGAGAGCTGGATATTAAACCTGATTATGCTTCGGGGACAGCCACGATTTCTGTGGAAGATGCTTATGATAGCCAGGGAAACAAAATGGACCCTGTTTATTCAGCAATAAGTTTTCTTGTTGATACAGAACTTCCAACGGTGAAACCGATTGAACCTGTGGAAAATCAGACCGGGGTGTCAATTACAACTGTTCTAAAAGTGGAGTTCAGTGAGGAGATGGATCCGGGTTCAATAAACCAGTCAGTTTTTAAACTATTTAAGGATTCTGAAGAAATTCCTGGAATTATCTCGGCTCTGGAAAATAGAAGAATTACTTTTTCACCCTCAGACAGGCTGGAAAGTGAAACCGTTTACAGAGCAGTTATTCTTGCAAGCGTCAAAGATAAAGTGGGAAACAGTATGGGTAGCGATTACAGCTGGACTTTTAAAACAGCAAAAATAGTGTCTGCAATGGACGGCGGTTTGCTTACAAATGAAGACAAAACGGTAAAGGTATATTTTTCTCCAAATTCTCTAAAGAGTGACCAGGAAATAGCTATAAATCCCGTACTTTCAGGGATTTCAGATATTTCTTCTGAAGTGAAATACACTGGAATAGGTATCAGACTCGGACCAGTTGATACAGATATTGAACTAAAGAAACCTGCTGTACTGACCCTTGTTTATGATGAAAGTAAATTACCTTCAGGAATCGATATTAATAAACTGACAATTTATAGATTGCCTCTGGGGGGAATACCCGAAAGAATAGGTGGTTCCATAAATGTGCAGGCTAAAAAAATACAGGTTTCCATAAATGTTCTGGGTACCTATGCTATATTTGAGGATAAAACTGTTCCATCTGTTGGAAAAGGTATATCAGAAATAACATTTTCACCGCGAATTTTTACACCTAAAGGTGGAGGTGCCCTTCCTTCTAAAACAATGATAAATTTCAAACTGGCATCTCCAATGGTTATAACTATTGATATATACAATAGTGCAGGTAGATTCATTACAAGATTGATTGAAAAAAGGTCATTAAATCAGGGTGCTCAATCCTTTGAATGGGATGGAAAAGATGGAAATGGAAATCTCTGCCCTTCAGGTCTTTATATTGTAAAAATTCACGGTGGAAATATTACAAAAATTAAAACAGTTGGAATTTTGAATAAATAAAACCTAAATAAGGTTTATCAGGCAAATTATTTATATAAAGTTAGATTCCTAAACTCAAAATCAGGGTTATTAGATTATGAAAAAGTTTTCTTATATTTTAATCATTTTCTTTATAGTTTCATTAACAGGAGAATCCAGTTTTTCCCAGGTATTTTTTGCAGATGTTACAGACCAGATGGGCGTAGGAAGCAAACCCGAAGCCCTGCTATGTACGAATCATACCTGGGGAGATTACGACAACGACGGTGACCTTGACCTCTTTGTAACTTACTGGGGAACTGCTGTGAACAGGAATGTAAGAAATCTCTTATTCAGAAATGATGGTTCTTACTTTACCGAAGTGTGGAACAGTATTGATAATGGAAATTATAACAGTGTATATGCAGCATGGGCAGATTACGATAATGATGGTGACCTCGATTTATATGTTGTTAACTTTTACGAACAGGATATCCTTTACGAAAATAGATTGATTCCTGATGGCGAGGGATTTACCAATGTTACTTCTTCTGCCGGGATAAATATAATATCCGAGGGATATGAAACATCAATGGCATGGGGCGACTATGATGGTGATGGATTTGTGGATATCTATTTATGCAAATATTCTGCAAAAAATGAGCTCTATCATAATAATGGAGATGGTTCATTCTCAAGGATTACGGATGTGGCAAAAACAGGAGATATCAGAGACAGTAATGGTGCAGCCTGGGTTGATTATGACCAGGATGGATTTTTAGACCTTTATGTTGTAAATAGAGACCAGGATAGCAAGTTCTATCATAATAATGGAGATGGAACCTTCACAGATTATTCCTGGAATACAAAACTGAACAGCACAGCATTAAGCAGAGGCTGTTTTCCTGCAGACTACGATAATGATGGATACATAGATATATTCCTTGCTAATATTGGTAAAAATTATATGTATAAGTATAATCCTGCAACTGGTTCATTTACTAATATAGCTTCCCAGCTTGGGGTATCAAATGCGGGAAATGGCTGGGATACCTGGGGTGCTGCCTGGGGTGATTATGATGCTGATGGAGACCTTGACCTCTTTGTTGTAGGTGGTGCTGAAGATTTTAGGATTTCAAATGCATTTCTCGAGAATCGAAATATCGGCGGTGTAAGGTTATTTTCCGATGTTATAGATAATGTTAATGTCAAAAAAGCACCATTTTATAATGTCAGTCTTGGAACCTCGGTTTCATTTGCAGATTTTGATAACGATAATGATCCAGACCTTTACATTACAGGTTACAGTGTGGGGTTTGCAGGAAGTTTATACAATTTTAACAGGTTGTATCAGAATCTAAAGAGTGCTGATGGAAACGATTTTCTAAAAGTTAGAGTTAAAGGTATGGGGGCTGGCCACTGCAACACTGCAGGAATTGGTTCAAAAATTAAAGTCTATGAAGCAGGAACTCTAAATCTTGCTGGATACAGAGAAATTATGTCCGGGTCTTCACCTCTGGAAGCTATATTTGGCCTTGACAAAACAAAGTTATACGATGTGGAGGTAATCTTTTTAACTGCTGGAACTCCCGGCGGGAAAAAAGTAAAAGAATCCAGTATATCACCAGGACAGGTAATACTAATTGAAGAAAAATAAACAATATATCATTGATTATAAAATCAAAAAACCGAGTAAAAATATGGAATCAAAAAAAGTATTTCACAGAGTATTAATAATATGGCTGTTTTTATCTTTGATATTCAGTATTTTTTCTTATGAAGCAGAGGCACAGATAAATAACTATATTATGGTAGGAGCAAGACCAATTGGTATGGGTGGTGCTTATGCTGCTGTTGTGAGCGATGCTAATTGTATATACTGGAATCCGGCTGGTCTTCCAATTCTTCAGAGGCAGGAGATTACCACTATGTATGGGAATCTTTTTGGGCTGGGTTTAAAAAACAGTTACCTGGGATATGTTCTACCGGTAGGAGATAACCACGCCTTTGGAATAGACTGGATGCACTTTGGTTTTGGGGATAATGAGTTCAGCTACAGACAGAATAAATTTAATCTATCTTATGGTATAAGACTGTTCCGGTCTTTGTCTCTTGGAATAAACGGGAAATTCCTTGACCGGGATATGTCTTTGGATAATACTTCAAGAGGTAGCGCAAGAGGGTTTGGATTTGATTTTGGGGTTTTATTTTCTCCTCTTGAGAATTTAAAACTTGCTATTACCGGTAACAATATCGGAGGAACGTCGGTAAAATACGATAATGATATCTCTGAAAAGATTTATCCTCAAAGATTTCGATTTGGAATTTCTTATAAACCCGTGGAAGGGCTTCTTTTTGCATCTGATATTGATGATAGATTTCATTTTGGAACAGAATACTGGCTTTTTGGTTCTCTTGCTTTAAGAATTGGTATTCAAAAATCATTAAAGAAGGTATCAGATTATTCAAGGTCTCTCATATATTCCGGGGGTATAAGTTTAAAATACAGGTTTTTACAGTTCGATTATGCATTAGAAAATGACCCTGAACTTTCAAATACCCACAGGTTTTCATTGACTTTTTCTTATAATCCTTCTTTAGTATCAATAAAGAATGCATTTATCAAGCCTGTTCCAATTTTCAGGTCTTTATATAAATACTACAGTGAAATCGAATTTGGTGAAATTGTTGTTAAGAATTCTTCATCAAGGAAACTTCCTGTCAAAGTGAGTATAGATATACCAACAGTAACTTCTGAACCTTATGTAGAGAATCTGGTTCTGGACCCTCAATCTACGAAAGCTTATCCATTAAATATTGCCCTGACAGATGAAGTTCTGGCAAGTGAAAGAGCCGGTTATGACAATCTTGTTCAGCCCAAGGTTGTTATTACCTATGAGCAGGATAAAAGGCAAAAACAAACTTCAAGGAATTTAAATCCGATATATGTCCTCGGTAAAAACAAGATAAGCTGGAGTGACCCGGCAAGAGTCGCTGCTTTTATTACTCCTGAAGATAACGAAATTGACAGATTTGCCAGAACATTAATCCAGAGATATAATAACGTTCTTATAAGTCAGTTTAATAATTCAAACCTTGGCAAAGCAATAATTCTATTTGATGCTCTTGGTCAGCACGGAATTAGATATCAGGTCGATAGACAAACACCATGGTATAAAATTGCTGCTGATAGTTCAATATTTGATAATATTCAGTTTCCTGCAGAACTCCTGAAAAGTAAGATTGGAGATTGTGATGATTGTACTGTTCTATTTGCGTCTCTTCTTGAAAATCTTGGTATACAGACAGTTCTCCTTGATGTATCTGCTCCAGGTGCGGGGCATATATATATGATGTTCGATAGCGGGATACGACCCGAAAATGTAGGTGAACAACCAATGGAAGAAACCGAGTATGTTATCTATAAGGATAGGGTCTGGATTCCAGTGGAAACAACAATGTATGGTATGCCTTTCAGCGATGCCTGGAGAAATGGAGCTCTTGAATATTATAAAAGAAAAAAAGAAGGATATTTGAATGAAATAGATATTTCCGAGGCTATGAGAACTTACAAACCGGGACAGATACCCGCTCAAAGGATAGCCATTCCGTCAAAAGAAGTTGTAGATCAGCTTTTAAGTATAGATATCCAGAATTATTCGGAGAGATTAAGACAACTTGCTGTTGCAAGTGGTGTAAACCTTAATGACCCGGAAGGCCTGTATGATGCTGGAGCTGCTTATCTCAGGTTTAACAGGCTGGATGATGCAATGAATATGTTCCGAAAAGCCCTTGAATTAAGACCCGATTTTGGTGATGCTATTAATGCTATTGGAGTAATATTTACAAAACAGAGGAAGTATGACCTTGCTCTTCAATCTTTCAGAAGGGCTCAGGAATTACTGCCTGATGAAGCAGGTATAAGAGTTAACATTGCCATTGCTCTTTACCTGCAGGGAAAACAATCCGAAGCAGAAAAAGTTTTCGATGAAGCTGTAAAAATGGATGAAAACTACAAATATATTATTGATTTTATTAAAAGGAAAAAATAAAATATTGGAGGTGAACATAAATGAAGATTTTTTTGAAATTATCTGTTTTAATTATTTCCATTTTACTGGTAAGTTCTGTTTCATTTAGCCAGACCTCAAAAAAGAAATTAAACAAAAAATTTCTTACAACCTGGAAAAGAGTTGAAAAATTAACAGCTCAGAAGAGGTCTTTTAAAACAGAAAAGGCTGTTACAGTTGCAGGGGTGAGAGGAGCAGAGGCAGAAGATGAAGCACTGAAACATTTATACTGGAGAGGCGGAGGAAACTATCCCAGCAGACTGGAATTGTTAAATGTAATTAAAATCCTGGAGGAAAGCATTAAAGAAGACCCCGAAGCTGAAACTGTTCCTGAAAGCAGATATTTTATAGCCCAGTGTTATCTGGAACTCGGAAATACCGTGAAAGCAAAAGAAAATTATAATGAAATTATTAAAAAGTTCCCGAAATCAGAATTCTATGAAAAAGCAAAAAAAGAACTGGAATCCCTCAATAAAAAGAAATAAGTCATTATGGCTGAAAAAGAAAAAATAAGTAAGAAAAAAACAGCAGTTCAGGTTTCCATAGGTATTCTTGTAAGTATTATAGTAATATTATTTTCCTTATCATCTATATATCAATTTTTTGAACTGAAGCTTTACGATTTTCGTTTTATTGTTAGAGGCCCTATACATATGAATAAGAATATCGGAACGATTGATATAGATGCAGCCTCGTTAAAGGAAGAAGGGAGGTATCAGGACTGGACAAGAGATAAATATGCAAAAATATTGAGGAAATTGAAAGAGTTAAAAGCAAGGATGGTAGGGTTTGATATTTATTTTGTTGAAAGCAGTTCATCAGATTTGATAAAAAAGGAAGATATTGAAAAAGCTGATATAAGAAGTAAAGAGGATGTTCTGGTACTTTTTAAAGGATATGATGAAGTATTCAGGGATGCTATTCTTGATTATGGTGGTGTTGTTCTGGGTCAAAATTTTATGGTTGCAGATAAGCAAGACCCCGAATGGGTGAAATATAACACTGTAGAAAAAACACCAGAAAAAGAGAATACTCTCAAAATTATGAAGGATTTTTATATAGACTACCCTGATTGGGAAAAGACTTCCATTGAAAAATATATGGACATTGAACCACCAAGAAGGATGCTTGTTGAAGTATCAAAGGGGGTTGGATATGCCCAGACAATCTCGGATATCGATGGTTCGGTCAGAAGATATCCTCTTGTTATTATATACGATGGAAAGATTTTTCCTGCTCTTTCTCTTGCTATGATATGTGAATATATAGGGGTTAAATTCAGGGACGCAACTATAATTCCAGGTAAAAAGGTTATCCTGCCCGATGGAAAATTCCCCGATGGTTCACCTGCTCATATTGAAATTCCAATAGATAAATATGGAAGGATGCTTGTAAACTGGGCTGGAGATTACTGGGAAAAGAATTTTTTTCATATTTCACATATTGCAGTAAACAACCTCTCCAATCTTTTACTTGAGGAAAAAATTGCCCGAGAAGTAAAAAAGATTTTTCTTAAAAACCCTTCAACTATCGAGGATGAGAATCTTTTTATAGAGGAATTCAAAAAAACCGGCATAGAAATAAATGAGCTTGTCAGTGAAGTGTATGCTTTAGTTGCTGGTAGTAAAATGCTGGAAGATGAAATTATAAATGGTACAGAATTTTCGAAAGAAGAACTGCCGCCAGCTGCCTGGGATGTTTATAATGAAATAAGGTTAAACCATAAAATTCTCGATATTCTTCAGAAAAATCCAGATTTGTCTCTGGAAGAAACTGCTCAGAAGTTGGGAATTAAAAGAATTTCGGATGTCCGAAGAAGTTATTTTGTCATAAAGGATTTTCTATCTAAAGGCGGAATAAAACCAGAAGATCATCCACTTTACTTTTTTTCACCAGAAGTTGATGGCAGGGTTCTAAGTACTGATGATTTTAAAGATAAAGTTTTCTTTTATGGTTTAACTGCACCGGGAACCTGGGACCTCAATCCAATGCCTTATAACCACAGATATCCGATGCTGGGGCTTCATGCTAATGCTTTCAATACTATTTTAATGAATAATTACCTGAGGAAATGGAGTTTCTGGCAGAATGCTCTTGTTATTCTGTTATTTGGTCTACTAATGGGAGTGGTGGTTCCAAGATTTAAACCAATTACTGGTGCAATAATCATCATTGGAATACTTATCCTGTATTTATTAATTGCTCAGTTCTTATTTTTTGAAAAAGAAAGAACCTGGATTGATGTATTTGGACCTGTTCTTACTATAATTATAGGATACACTACGATTACTGTTTATAACTTCTTCTCTGAAGAAAAAGAAAAGAAGATGATCAGAGGAATATTTTCCCGTTATGTAACAAAATCTGTTGTAGACCAGTTGATAAAACATCCGGAAATGGTAAAACTCGGAGGTGAAAAAAAGATTTTAACAGTGTTTTTCTCTGATGTGCAGGGTTTTACAACAATCTCTGAAAAATTGACTCCTGAGGAGCTCGTTTCTCTTTTGAATGAATATTTAACCGCGATGACTCATATTGTCTTAAGGTATGATGGAATGATAGATAAATATGAGGGTGATGCAATAATGGCAGTATTTGGAGCACCTGTTTATTATGAAGACCATGCTTTGAGAGCCTGTTATGTGAGCCTTGATATGCAAAAAGAACTTGTTAAATTAAGAGAAAAATGGAAACAGGAAGGTAAGCCCCAGCTTTATGTAAGGATTGGTTTAAACACTGGTCCAATGGTTGTAGGCAATATGGGTGCTATGGACAGGCTGGATTACACTGTAATGGGTGATAGTGTTAACCTGGGGTCAAGGCTGGAAGGTGCAAATAAACAGTATGGAACATTCATTATGATCAGTGAATATACTTATGAGCTTGTTAAAGAACATATTGAAGCAAGGTTTCTCGATTCTTTAAGAGTAAAGGGAAAAGCTCAACCCGTAAAGGTGTATGAGGTTCTGGAAAGAAAAGAAAATGGTTTACCAGAAAATAAAAAGAAGGCTGTTGAATTGTTCAACAGGGGGATGGAATGTTATCTGTCTCGAAAATGGGACGAAGGTATAGAATTTTTCCAGAATGCCCTAAAAGCAGATGAGAAGGACTCGCCATCAAAAGTTTATCTCGAGAGATGCAGAATGTATAGAGAAAATCCCCCTCCAGAAGACTGGGACGGTGTTTATATTATGACTACAAAATAAGTAATAAAAAACCAGTAAAAGTTTGTAAAATACAGGTTGTATTTTATTTATGGTATAATAG
>QNDJ01000003.1 GCA_003644825.1 Candidatus Zhuqueibacterota bacterium
GAATATATATCGACAACTTTCATTTAATTTAGAACTTTCACTTTTTACCTGTATCGGTTTTTTTTTCAAGAAGGATCTGGTTTGTTTTTGATCTTGATTCACCAATGCTTGTAACATAAACCGCCGGTTTATCCTGAACTGGACAAACATGTTCGCAAATACCACATCCCCAGCAGATTTTCGGGTCAATATAAGGTCTTTTAATGGTTGTAACTGTTCCATCTCTTTTTACTATTTTTTCCTCTTTCAGCCATACGGCTTTTGGTGATGTAGGACAGAATTCCTCGCAAACAATACAGGGTGTGTCCATAGCCCACGGTAAACATCTACCTCTATCATAGAAAGCAGTACCTATTTTTACAGGTTTTCCCGTTTTTATACCCAATTTTTCTTCTTCAGTTATTCTCCATATAGCCCCGGTTGGACAAACCTGACTGCACAATACACAGGTATGTTCACAATATCCTATTCGCATAATAAGCATAGGCGTCCACATTCCCTCTACACCTGCTTCAAGGAAAGTCGGTTGAATAGCATTGGTAGGGCATACTTTCATACACTCACCACATCTAATACATCTCTTAAGAAATTCTTTTTCATCAAGAGAACCTGGCGGTCTTATTAACCGTGGATTATAATTCTTTGTTAATCCTGAAGTAGCTCTTAAAACAGGAACAAGAGCAGCTCCAGCTACTATGCCTGTTAATATTCTTCTTCGTTGAAAATCAGGTGTAATCTGAGTTCTTTTTCTTGAAGGAAAAAACTTGAACTTCAGGGCACCTTCAGGACATTCTGCCTGACAATTCAAACATAAATGACATTCAGAGGATTTCCACCTGTCTTTAGGATGCGGGTCATCACCCCCCTGACAGTAAAGTAAACACCTATTGCATTCAGTACATTTTTCAGGATATTTCTCCAGTCCAAATATAGAAAACCTCGATATCAGACCCAGAAAAGCACCCAATGGGCATATTCCACGGCACCAGAACCTTGTAATCACTCGATTCAGCGCAAGAACCGTAATGAAAATCACACCAATTAAAAAACTATAATGATAAAATGTTTGTTTATAGCTGAGAAGCGTTGAACCAAGAGCTGCAAAAGAAAAATCAGAAATATGTTGAAAAACTGGTATATTCGTCTGATATAAACCGTTTAAAATGCCTCGTATACCATAATTAACTGCCGGTAAAATTGATACTGATAGAGAACGAACAAGAAAAGGAATAGGGTCAATCAATCCAGTTTGTAAACTCGTAAATAATCCAGCAGTAATTAATCCAATCAAGATATAATATTTAACAATCTGCCAGCTCTTCCATTTATTAGATTTTATAAGTTTTGCACCTTTTCGCCTTAACTTTATGTGGGAAAAAAAATGATTTAATGTTCCCAGTGGACATACCCATCCACAGAATGCTCTTCCAAAAATTAATGTTATACCGATAAATATAAGAGCCCAGATTGTTCCCTTATATATACTGTGAGTTGAAATTGATGTGGAAAATACAACTAAAGGGTCAAACTCTAAAAATACTCTCACTGGATAGTTCAGCCTGATAGTCTCGACCTCTGATTTCTTGAAAGTACCCCTGAACTCGGTCTTTAATAGAAGGAATAAAAATAAAACTAAAAAAATGGTCTGAGAAACCCTTCTTAAAATCCTTATATTTTTTATTTTCAAAGTATTAAGATTCCTTTTCAGACTTTAACCAAGATTAATCTTCCTGATATTCATTTCATTTAATTTCATATTTCCCAGCCCGCGCTCGTAACCCTTTTTAATAAAACCAAAATCTTCAGGGTTTTTATTCAGCAGGGTTGCTCCAAAAGAATCAATAGCTACCTGATCAACACTAACAGCTATAGTTCTTATTTCTTTTGTATCCTGAATGTTCCCACCCTGAGGACCATTGGTTAAAAGAATACGATAAGCATCAAGTATTACCAGAGTTGGCCTCATAAAATTACATAAATCTGCAATACTTTCATGGATGTTCTGGTGTAGCTGGTTTCTTCTACCCCCGAGTATTCCATACCAGTTTTTCATTGCCATAGTTGCACCAGCAAGATTATGATGCTTGACTATTGGAATATTTATTAATTTGTCGGTCTCAACAAAAGGTGTAAAAACAGGCCATACATCAAGGACTTTACCGCCGAGTTTCATATCTTTGAATTTTCGCTTTTCAGGAAGGATTACATAACCGCCAACAGATTTCACCGCCCTTGCTATTCCACTCCTTCTAAAGCACCTCCTCGCATCATTACAGGATACATCCGAAACAATAACCTTCTTTGCACCGACATTATAACAAAGCTCGACAACAGTTTTAACCACTTCCGGGTTTGTATTAGCAGCCTGTTTAGGAACCCTATCCCAGCCGATATTGGGTTTTATTACTACGACATCTCCTCTGGAAATGAACCTGCTCATTCCCCCAAGTTCATTAATTGCCGATTTAACAAGTTCTGCTGGTGAACTATTCCGAACTATAACAATATCCGGAAGGTTTGCAGGTAAATTTACTCTAAAATCATTCATAGTTGTACTCAGCTCTACTTCGCCGGGAAATCTTTCCCGCTTTTTTAACCAGTATCCAAGTACACCTGTAGTGACAAGGGCTACACCTGTTTTTGCTGTTCTACTGATAAAGTCCCTTCTGGTAAGATTATTATCTTCTTTTTCCATTCTGTTTATTTAAATTACGAAATATTTCAGGTAATTTACTCAAAACAAAATCTTTTATTTTTTTGCAGAATTATATGCGTTCATAGTTTCTGAATGTGAAGAACTATACCAATCATCCGGATATCTTATCTCTACTGCATAATCTGATAAATCACCGATAATAGGTTCAATTTTTTCAAAATCCTTATCAATCTCTTTACAAACACTCACCAGACCTTCAATAACATTTGTTTTTAGAAAATCGATTTCATTATATAACAAATAACCCTTTAAGTATTTTTCAGCCATTTGTTGAGTATGAAAGCAAACAGTTCCATAAAGTATATCTTCTGAATTCAAATTATTCTCAACATTTTTCCTGTCTTCTTCAGCCTTAAAAATCCATAGTTTAACGAGGTCAATTTTTTTCATACAATATAATTCCTTTTTTCATAATATAAGTTATAAAAGCAAGTGGACAATCTTCCCACTTCTTAACTTCTTCCGGCGTATAGATAATTATATCTTTAGGAAACCGAAATTCTGTTAAGAATTTTCTTATATATTTTCCCCTCTGATATCTTGGTAAATCAACATCTTTAATAATCAACAGATCAACATCACTATCACTATCTGAAGCACCATAAGCATAAGAACCAAAAAGAATTATTTTCTCAGGTTTGTAATACTTTACTATTTTCTTAACCATTTTTTCTATCATTTCTTTTGTCACTATAGCACTCAAAAATAAATAATTTAAGATAAAATATCAAGTTATTTATTAAACTGGATGTACTATAAACATTCCATGCCTGAAGAGGTTTATAAAAATAACGGGTTATAATGACATAGTAATTATCTACTTTACATCTTTAAATATTCAAAATAAAACCCGTAAAACCTGCATTCCTGACCGTTATTTTTAAATAACACTATAATATTAAAAAGATTACTTCGCAATGACAGACCGGCTGAGATTGCTTTGGCCCTGAATACTGAATGGGACATCTCAATGACAGAATGGTTAAGACTGTTTTGATCTGAATGAGGTCTCTCTATGATAGGCAGAGGTTAAATTTATCAATATTATAACTATATGTTCACAATGATTATAATATTAAATAGCTACGACAGGAGCAATATGTTTGTAGAACTTTTGAATAAAAAAATCTTAATAAATCACCATCTATTAAGAGGTTTCAGGGAAAATTTTTTTCTCAGCACCAGAATTAAATTCTGGTGCTAGAGTAAGCAGATGGTAATTCATTAAAATGACTGCCCTTAAAAGGATTGTAACTTTGTTGTTAAAGTCCCAGAACAGTCTCTTATGAAAATTTATTAAACTTACATTACTATTGTCATTAGTTTATAAATGAAACAATACAACTCCAGGACGTCATTGCGAGAGCCCCAGTATGGGGCGTGGCAATCTCTTGATTTAATTACATCCAGAATGATAGTAAAGATTAGATTATTTTTACCTGTGCCTGTTATAACACAAACAATACATCTTTTATTGTTAGAAAATACAATTACAGTTTAAGGATTTGTAATGAACAGGAAAGCTTTTTCTGCTGCGGCATTTGCTTGAATAATACACTCCCTTAATGTTTTAGGATAGTGAGCCATTCCACATACAAATATACCTTCTCTATCAAGTTCTACGGGATTCAATAACGGGTCAATCTCTTTAAAAAACATCTCCTTATCCAGAGAAACATTTAAAACATCAGCGATTTTTTTATTATCTTCACTGGGAATTGAAGCTACATTAAAAACAACAAGGTCAGCATCATAGATAGCTTTCACATTCTTTTTCTTATCGTTCTCAAATACTTTTACTCTAATATTTTCCCCTTCTTCCTCAACTTCAGGGTCAATCACACTTTCGACAAATTTTACACCCTTTTCAATAGCTTCAGAATACAGTTCTTCATCAAAATCAAAAACTCTGATACCTTTATGTAAAACTATAATATCAGTATCTGGAGAAACCTGTTTAATTTTAAGAGCATTAACTATTGCCTCTGTGCAACATAATCTACTACAATAATTTCTGGCTCCAACACATTGAATCATCACCACCTTCTTTGCAGAAAATTTATTTTCTGCAATTAACTTTTCCAGTTCATATTGATTAATACCTTTATTCTTATTTTTCGACAGAGCATAATCCTCAGAGTATCTATATATTGAAGTACCAATTGCGACTATTATTCCACCGGTTTTGATTTCATTAAATTTTCCATCTGATTTTATCTTCACAGAGAAATTCCCTGGTTCGCCCTTCACTTCCTCAATATAAGAATTTAAAATTACTTTTATTTTCTCATTATTATTGACTTTTTCATTTAATTCTTCAAGTTTTTCTTCTGGTTTAATTTCATCACCTGTAATCAAATAATAAGAATCAATAAGCCTTCCACCAAGTTTTTCCTTTTTTTCAACAAGAAATACATCCAAACCCAGCTCAGCTAATTTGAGAGAAGCAGTAATCCCGCTTACTCCACCACCGATTATCATACAGCTTTTCACTTTTTCAATTCTGGTCTTACTTTCAGGTTTCCCATTTTTCTTATCAAGGAGAGTTTTTAATTTACTTAAAATTCCCCCATTACCGCTATTAATATCAAGCACATCCACAAATTCCGGTTTCAAATTAGCATCAGCAGAAATATCTTTAAACAAACCTGAATGACTTTCAGAATAACAGGAACAAATTATAATTCTATCAAGATTTTCTTCTCTAATTGTATTAATAATATCATCAGTTGATTTCTTAACACATGCATAGTCATATTTCTTAACTGGATATGCTTCAGATAATTCATCTATTACACCCAAAAATTCCATCATTTCGGTTTTGCTTAAAGTTTTTAAACCATATTTACACAAGAAAATACCTGTTCTTCCGTCATATTTTCCTTTTTCAGGTTTCACTGAAACTTCAATTTTTCCTTTTTTATTCTTCAACATAGAACAAATATGTGAAACAACATTACCTGCTTCCGCTATACAGGAAGGTATATCCATAGGTCCATTAAAAGCACCTGCAGTAAAAACTCCCTCCTTTTCTGTATAACAGGGTAAAAAGGATTTATTGATAGAAAAGTTATATTTATTTAATCCTGTTTTTAACATTCTACTAAGTTTTTTTGCATCCCTGGGAGCTTGAATACCAGTAGAAAGAACAACAAGGTCAAATTTTTCTTTCTTTTCTTCATTATTCTGGAGATATTCAATTTTAATATTCCCGGAATCATCCTGTTGTAAATTTTTTACTTCAGCCTCTACAAAATCAATTGTATACTTTTCCTTTGCTTCAATGAAAAGTAACTCAGACCCCTTACCAAAAGGCCTTATTCCTCTGTGAAAAATTTTTACCTCGGTATTTTTTAGCCTTTTTTTTATTTCTATTGAGTTTTTAAGGGCATTCACACAACAAATACTGGAACAATAATTAGCAGCAAGCATTTCCTCTCTGGAACCAACACACTGAATAAAAGCAATCTTTTCCGGTATTTCACCATCAAAGGGTCTTAAAATAAGGCCACCATAGGGACCATTATCACTTAAAATCCTTTCGAATTCAATACCTGTAATCACATTATAGAATTTTGAATATCCGAGTTCCGGTATTCTTCGTGGATTAAATTCCTCAAATCCGGGTGCTAAAATAATGGCGTCAGCTTTTATGTCAATAGTTTCAGGTTTATCATCATAAATAATAGCTTTAGGGTCACACTCTGCAAGGCACAGTCCACAGCCTATACATCTCCTGCAGCTCAAACATCTTTTTGCTTCAGCAATTGCTTCTTCTTCTGTAAAACCAAGTTCAACTTCTTTAAAATTCAATTTTCTTTCTTCGAGAGAAAGTTCTCTCATTTTATGTCTGGGAGTTGGAATATCATCAAATTCCGTAATAAATTTATCCTTTTTCATAAAGTTCTCCTGATTAAATCAAGAAAGATATCTATCCATAGAATCAGCAGCAGTATGACCTGCAGCTATTGCCTCGATTACTGTTGCTGGACCGGTAACATCATCGCCACCAGCAAATATTCCGGGTCTGTTGGTTGCCCCATTTTTATCAATTACAAATGAATCCCATCTTGAGATTTCGAGCCCGTGCCCTTCATGAAGAAAAGATATATCAGGACGCTGACTAATCGCAGGAATAATACAATCTGCTTCAACTTCAAATTCAGAGCCCTCAACCGGTATTGGTCTTCTTCTACCGCTTGCATCGAGTTTACCCAGCCTCATTTTAGTACACAACATTCCTGTAACCTTCCCATTACTGCCAAGAATTTTAACAGGTGCAGCAAGATAATGAATCTTCACACCCTCTCTTTCTGCCTCTTCAACCTCCCAGGGGTTAGCAGGCATTTCTTTCCTTGACCTTCTATAAAGAATGTAAACTTCATCACTACCAAGCCTTAGAGCTGTTCTTGCTGAATCAATAGCCGAATTACCACCACCAATAACTATAACCTTTTTACCTGGTTTACTCTTATCTCCGAGATTTACCCTTCTTAAAAATACCACACAATCAAGAAAACCCTCATAATCATCTTCGCCTGGAACTCTGAGTTTTAATCCCTTATGTGCACCAATTCCAAGAAATACAGCTTTATATCCTTTCTTAAAAAGGTCATCAATGGTAAAATCTTTATTTATTGGTGTATTTAGTTTAATATCTACACCCAGATGTTTAATGTAATCCACCTCAACTTCTATAATATCTCTGGGCAGTCGATATTCTGGTATTCCCAGCCACAGCATACCACCCGGAACGGGTGCTGCTTCATAAATTGTGCAATCGTATCCTTTAAGAGCAAGGTCATGAGCAACCGTTAAACCAGCAGGTCCAGCTCCAACTACTGCAACCTTTATGTGTTTACTTTTTTCAGGTGGTTTAGGAAGAAAACTTTTCCCTTCTTTTCTTAATTTTAGTTCGTAATCTGCTACAAATCTTTTTAAAGCATCAATTGCAACTGGCTGGTCTATTTTCCCCCTGTTGCATGCATCTTCACAGGGATGATTACAAACTCTACCACAAATAGCAGGAAGGGGATTCCTCTCTCTTATAACCTTTAAGGCTTCAAGAAATTTCCCTTCGGCAATCAGTCCTATATATTTTCTGATGTTTATATGAACAGGACAGGTTTCCACACAAATCGGGGTTTCTTTTTCAATATTATAAAGAAAAGGATATGCAGTAGAATTATGAATATCTATTGCTGTCCTTAAAATAAGCCCTTCATTAAAAGTATCATAAGGTTTTATCGGGCAAACCCTCATACAATCACCACATGCAGTACAGTTTTCATTAACTCTTAGTGGGTTTTTCACAACTTTAACTTCAAAGTTTCCTGCTTCTCCTTTAACCCGTGAAATTTCTGCATTTGTAATAATTTTAATATTAGGGTGTCTGTAAACAGCGTTAATATCAGGTGCAAATCTGCAAAATGCCGGTTTATCATCAGGATAAGCAGAACTTAATTGAGAAAAAGTACCACCAATAGCAGGTGCCTTTTCAACAAGATACACCTTGAAACCTGAATTAGCAAGTTCAAGTGCAGACCTTATTCCTGTTATACCTCCACCTGCTATTATTACTGTTCCTGTATTACTATTTTCCATAACTACTAATAAATTAATTTTAAATTTAGTTACTACTCATCTACAGTTTTCCATAATGGAGAACTTCCTGAGACATCTTCAAGCTCTACAAGTCCCATTTTCTTCAAATTAGCTATTTCTCTAAGGATACGATGAGAAGGAAGCCTCATTTTTTCAGATAATTCCTTTACAGAAGAAGGCTTATTTTTCAACCTCAAAAGTATCTCCTGCAGGTCAACTTCATCCATCACAACTTCCTTAAACATTCTCTCTATTTCATGAGCAGTGAATATTTCGTTATAAAGGTTACCACTTTCCATAAATTCGGTTCTTTTACCAACAACCCATCTCAGTTTCTTACCTTCAAGGGCATTCCTGACTGCTTCCAATTTGAGTTTTAACTCATTTTCACTTAAATTTTCTGCTTTACCAATCCTTCCCAGTTCAATAATTTTATCCATAAATTCAGAAACATATTTTACAAATTTTTGTGCTTCAGCAGAGGACATAAACTTAATCGTCAATCTCTCAGGAGATATACCTGCTCGTTTTAGAGCAAGCTGTGTCAAAAGTATTTTACCCTGAGCCTGATAATTTCCTGATATATACCTGCATTCACCTAACAGACAGCCACCGCAGAATACTCCATCTGCTCCATTAACAAAAGCTTCCATTATCAATGAAGGGTCTATACGACCTGAACACATCACTCTGATTATTCTAATATCAGGTTTATACTGAATCCTCGCAACCCCGGCGAGGTCTGCTGCTCCGTATGCTCACCAATTACAGCAAAAAGCAATTATTTTTGGCCTGAATTTTTCCATATAATATTTACTCCTCTAAAAAAGCCCTTATCTGAGCCTTTATCTGTTCATCACTGAAATGATTCATTCTTATCGCATGCCTGTAACAGGAAGCACCACAAATTCCGCATCCTCTGCATGCAACTTCAATAACTTTTGCTTTTACACCTTTTGGAGTTTCTACCATTTCTATCGCATTTGAAGGACATAAAGAAGCACACAACCCACAGCCTCTACATTCATCTTCATAGTAAACACTGGATACAATAGGCTCTACCATTACATACTTCTTTTCAAGATGAATGGAAGATCTGGCAGCAGCACCAAGAGCCTGTGTAGTACTCTCCTCAGTTGAAGCAGGCCAGTGAGCAGTTCCACAAACATATATACCATTTGTCGAAAAATCGAGAGGCCTTAATTTTATATGTGCTTCAAGATAGAACCCGTTTTCATCAAGAGTAACCTTTAACTTCTTAGAAAGATTCTCATTATCTTCAGGTGCTACAAGAGGCGTTGCAAGAATAATCAAATCTGCAGGTATTAAAAGCTCCTTACCCAGAATCTCATTGTAAACTCGAACTGTATTATCCTCTACTTCTGGAAGTTTATTCAGGGAATAGTTTACAAACCTTATTCCATTTATTTTTGCTCTTCTTAATGTTTCCTCATTGGTTGTTCCATAAGCCTGTAAATCTCGATATAAAATAAAAATTTTCGATTCAGGATTCTTTTCTTTAATCAGTAATGCATTCTTTATTGCACTCATACAGCAAATTCTTGAGCAGTAAACTCTCTCATTATTCCTTGACCCGGCACACAGAATCATAACAAAATTCTTATATTGACTGATTCCATCATTTTTTAATTTATCTTCAAGTTGGAGCATATCTATTACTTTTTTACCATCATAGCTAAATAAACCTTCAGGACTAAGAGTTTTTGCCCCGGTTGCAACAATTATAACACCAATATCAAAATTTAATTCATTGCCTTTATCATTTTCTGCTTTTACTTTATAATTTCCGATATATCCTCCAACATTTTTAATCTCAGTAGAAGTAAAAACATTGATATTTTTATTTTTTTTCACTTCATTAATCTTCTGATTTATATATTCTTCTGCATTGATGTTTTCAGGGTAAATTTTATATAGAGATTTTACCAACCCACCCAGCTTTTTTTCTTTTTCTATCAGTTTTACCTTAAAACCCCTGTTAGCGAGAGATAGAGCAGCAGATAACCCTGAAATACCACCGCCGATAACAAGAGCAGATGGTATTACACCAGCCGTTATTCTATCCTTTGGTTCGAGTTTGCTGGCTCTGGCAACCCCCATTCGGACAAGGTCTTTTGCTTTTTGTGTAGCTTCCTCTCTTTCATTTTTATGAACCCAGGAACATTGTTCTCTTATATTGACAAACTCAAACAGGTAAGGGTTTAAACCTGCTTCTTCACAGGCTGCCCTGAACGTGGGTTCATGGGTCAATGGTGTACACGCTGCAACCACCACCCTGTTAAGATTGTTATTTTTAATTCCTTCTTTTATTTCATTGACTCCGGATTCAGAACAGGTAAATAAATTCTCCTTAACATATACTACTCCAGGAAGGGTCTTAGAATATTCTGCTACTTCTGGAACATCAAGAAATCCCCCGATATTGGTTCCACAATTACAAACAAAAACACCTATTCTTAATTTTTCTTCCACAATATCTTCCCGAACTTTAATTAACTATTCTATGCCCTTTTTTTCAATTTTAAACCTGCCAGTGTTTCCATAACTCTATCTGCAGCAGCGCTTGCAGCAGCAACAGATTCCGGAATATCCATTGGCCCCTGACTGAAACCACAGGCAAATATGCCCGGCACAGTTGTATCAGAAGGATACGGTAAATTCTTTCTTACAAATCCATTCTCATCAAGTTCGTAGCCAAACATCTTACTCAATTTTTCAGCATCACTGCTTGGTTTTGCTGCAGTAGAAAGAACAACCATATCAACTTTTAAACTTTTAACCTTCCTTTCTATCGTATCCTCATACCATACCACCGGATTTTGTTCTTCATCTTCAGTAATTTCAGCAACCCTGCCTCTTATATAATTAATTCCATATTCATCTTTTCCTCTTCTTTCATACTTTTGAAACCATTTACCAACATTTCGAAAATCAGTATGGAATATATAAGAATCTGATTCAGAGTCATGTTCTCTTGCAAGCATAGCATCTTTTATTGCATACATACAGCAAACACTGGAACAGTAATTGCAATTATTAAGGTCTCTGGAACCAACACACTGAATATAAGCCACTTTTTTTGCCAGCTTTTTATCTGATGGCCTTAAAAGATGACCGCCAGTTGGACCTGTTGCATTAATCAGTCTTTCATATTCCAGACCAGTAATTATATTTTTCAGTCTTTTATACCCATATTGTGTTAAATGAGAAGGGTCAAACATCTCCAGACCCGTAGCAATCACCACTGCCCCTACATCAAGTTCTACAATTTCATCTTTTTGTTCATAATCAATTGCACCTTTTTTACATATTTTTTCACACAATTTACACCTTCCTTTTAGAAAAAAAGTGCAAACATCTTTATCAATAGTTGCAACCGCCGGAATACCCTGTGCAAAGTAGATATATATTGCTTTTCTATCCCTCAAACCCATATCAAAAGAATCGGGTGCTTTCTTGGGACATTTCTCTATACACTCGCCACAGGCATTGCATATATTTTCATTAACATACCTTGCTTTTTTTCGAATTTTTACCTTAAAATTTCCTGCTTCTCCTTTTGCATCTTCAACCTCACTATAAGCCATAATCTTTATGTTAGGATGCCGACCGGCATCCAGCATTTTCGGAGCAAGAATTCATATAGAACAATCATTGGTAGGAAATGTTTTATCGAGCTGTGCCATAATTCCGCCTATACTGGGCTTTTTTTCTACAAGATATACTTTTTTACCCATTTCTGCAAGATCAAGGGAAGCCTGTATTCCTGCTATTCCACCTCCTATAACCAGTACATCTTCACTCAAATTATTTTCCTCCTAACTTTTCTGCTATTAACGTTGTTATATCTTTAATCCTTATATTATAGTTATTGTCTCTGTCAAAAAGGGCACAATTCAGATGTATTTCACACTTGGGGCATCCTGTTATCAGTGTCTCGGCTCCTGTATTTTCTGCTTCTTTAAGCCGCTCAACCTGAATTAATTTATTAACCGATGTACAGTTTATCCAGTTGCTTGAACCACAGCATAAAGAGTTTGCTCTGTTTCTTGGCATATCTTTAAAAACAATTCCAGGTATATTCTGTATTAAATTTCTTGGTTCTTCATATATTCCCATAAATCTGCCGAGTCTGCATGGGTCCTGATATGTAACTTTATCCTCAGTTTCCAGAAACGAAAAATCTCCATCCCTGAGTTTTTCATTTACGAAGTTGGGCAGATATACACATTCAAAATCCAATTTTCCAAAATACAAAGGATAGACCTCTTTAAACATATTGTATCCTTCAGGACAGGTAAAAAAAACTACTTCAGCACCAGAATTATTTATTGTTTTCAAATTGTATTCTGCAAGGGTTTTAAATACATCAAATTCACCAATCCAGTAATGGTCATGTCCACAACATCTTTCATTCTCCGATATAACAGGTTCAATTCCAAAAAAATTAAAAATTTTTAAAGCTGATACTGCTATATCAATACTTTTAACATTAATATCTTTAAATATAATATTAAAAAAAGGTAAACACCCGACAAAATAATAAAACTTTCCCCTGTCAGTAACTTTAAAATTTTCAGGAATCCACTCTTTTGATTTTCTGAAGAATTCTGTGGTCTGGAGCTCCATCATTGCTTTTAAAGTTCCTGCGTGAGTACAGGTTCCATTTTCACCAAGAAGTTTTGCTTCAATTCTTGACCTCATAATAAACTGGTTAAAATCAACCGATGCAGGACACCTTGAACTACAGGCTTTACAGGTTAAACAGGACCATAACTTTTTGCTCCTTATTACATCATCTTCTTCCCCTAAAAGCAAATTTTCAACCATTAATCTGGGTGAAAAATTAGAGTCTATCCTTGATATCGGACAGCTTCCAGTGCATATCCCACACTCAATACAAAAATATGCTTTTGTATCATCAATTATTTTTTCTATATTCACGAAGAGACCTCCGTTTGAACCTTGCCCATTTTTCTTATTTTCATTACAAATTTATTTACTATCGAAGCAAAGGTCGAACCATCGACTTCTGTGAACAACTTTATTTCCAATCTTTCAGGTTCTATTCCTGAAAACTTCAATAATTGTTTTGTTTCTTCAACTACTTTAATGCATTTTTCATTTCCGACAATATAATGACAATCACCTTCCTCGCAGCCTGCTATCATAACACCATCAGCACCATTCTTAAAAGCTGTAAGAATATTTGAAGGAGTTATCTGACCTGTGCATATAACTCTTATTATTCTAACAAATGGTGAATATTGCTGCATTTCAACACCAGCATTATCTGCTCCAATATAGGGTGTCCATTCACATGCAAAAATAATTATCTCCGGGTCTTTTTTATTCATCTGTTATAATCCTGCTGTGTAATATTTTAAGTTTATTTCTGAATTAAAACAAAATTTTATATTTTCAAAATCTTTACTCACACAAAAACACCTAACATACTATCAATTTGTTTTTTTGAAATAACCTGTGGTTGCAAAGCACCGCTCGGGCAAACCACAGTACACACTCCACAACCCTTACACATAATAGAATTGAATTTTACCTGTTTTATACCACTACCAGTATCGAACAATTCAACAGCATTAAACTCACAAACTTCAACACATCTGCCACACCCTCTGCAGGTCTCAGAATCATAACTGACAACAACAGGTTCAATTTCTATCTTTTTATTCTTTAATACAACATATCCTCTGGAAGCAGCACTATATCCCTGAGCAATACTCTCAAAAGTATTTGCAGGCCAGTGCACATTACCTGCAACATAAATTCCCCGGGGAACATATTTACCCGGTTTAAGGCGAACCTGTTTCTCAACAAGAAATCCATTCTCATCTAAAGGTATTCCGAGTATATTATGGAGCTCTTCAGATTGCTCATCCGGAACAACAGGAACAGATAAAACAAGTAAATTATAAGGTAAATCCCCTGACCTTTTTGTTTCAGTTCCAGTAAACAGAATTACATCTTCAAGTATTTTCACAGGTTCAGCGTAATTATACTGGATAAAATTTATACCGGAAAGCTCTGCTCTCTTTCTGTCCTTTTCATTGAAAGCAGGAATATCTCTGTAAAGAATAGTAATATCTGCCTGAGGTGACATTTCTTTTAAAATAATTGCATTTTTTATTGCAGTAATACAACACACCCTTGCACAGTAAGGCCGTTCATTATTTCTGACACCCTCACATTGAAACATTACAACTTTTCCAGGGTTTTTAAGTCTTTTGTCATTTTCCAGCAGCATTCTTTCGAGGTCCATCTGGGAAATTACTTTATCGCTTTTTCCGTAGTCTGGATTTTCTGGTTGAAGAGCTTTTGCACCGGCTGCAACAATTATTATCCCGGCATTCTTTTTAATTTCTCTGTTATTCTGGGTAATAACAACATCGTAATTCCCAACACAACCCGAAACACTGGTTACTCTGGCATTTGTTAATATCTCAATACCCGGTATACTTTCTATCTTCTTTATCCTGTTCCGAATAAAATCCCTGGCATTAATCATAGTTGGGTAAATTTTATATAAATTCTTCAGCATTCCACCAAGTTCTTTTTCCTTCTCAACGAGTAAAACTTTAACATTTTTTTCTGCCAGAGATATAGCAGATGTAATTCCCGTAATGCCACCACCGATGATTAAAGCTGATGGAATAACTTCTTCTTCAATAACATCAAGGGGTTTACTTTCCTTTACTTTAGCTACCCCCATACCCACAAGTTTCTTTGCTTTTAACAGAGCTTTCTCCTCGCTGTCAATATGAACCCAGGCACATTGTTCCCGAATATTTACCATTTCAAATAAATAGCTGTTTAACCCTGCTTCCTCAGCAAGGTTTCTAAAAATGTTCTCAAATATTCTCGGCGAACATCCCGCAACAATAAAATGAGTTAAGTTCTTCTCCTTTATTACTTTACTTATAAATCTTTTACCATCTTTTGAACAGGAATAAGGAAGTCTCTTTACAAAAGTTACATTATCCAGGGATTCTGCAAATTTTTCAACCTCTTCAAGGTCAATATAATCAGATATTTTGTTTCCACAATTACAGATAAAAACTCCTATATTAATACTCTCGCTCACTTATTACTCCTCTCAAAAACCTGGTGAAAAATGAAAACTTCCACAAACATTACATCTTCTCTCTGAGAATTTATCAGACCATTGATGCATTACACTTATACCACTCAATTCATCAAGTTTGATTGCACCTGTAGGACATACAGTCGTACAGGTACCACATTTAATACAATTCACAGTCGCTGTTAAAAAAGGGGGTTTTACCTCCATTTTATAACCTCTATCCACAAAATGAATTGCCCTGGCACCTACAATCTCGTCGCATGCCCTTACACATAACCCACAAAGAATACAATTGTTATCTTCTTCTTCAAATCTACTTTTCTTAACTCCATACTCTTCAGCCAGTTCTTTAATAACTTTACTTCCGGGGCAATCCGCCAGTAGTAACTCCAGCACCATTTTTCTCGTTTTAATAACTTCTTCTGAATCAGTTCTAACCACAATTCCTTCAGATACAGGAAAGGTGCAGGAAGGAACTAACTTACTTCCATTTTCAGAAACAAGCTCTACAAGACATATCCGACAGGCACCATACGGTTTAAGAGCCTCGTTATAACATAAGGTGGGAATCTGAATGCCGTTTTCCCTGGCAGCTTCAAGAATTGTAAGGTCTTCACTCACAGAAATTTTCCTGCCATCAATGGTTATATTTACCATTATTTACTCCACTATATTGACATAAAAAATTTTCCAGAATCTCATAATATCAATTTAAATTATTCCATATATATAGCATCACCAGCAATAGCATCAAATCTACACACCTCGTAACAGGCACCACATTTAATACATTTAGATGCATCCAGATTATGGGGCTGGGCTTTTGGGCCGGTAATTGCACCCGTTGGACAAACCTGAACACACCTTCTACAACCAGTGCATTTTTCGGGGATAATTCTGTAAATTATCAAATCTTTACATACTAAAGCAGGGCATCTTTTCTTTTTTATATGCGCTTCATATTCATCCCTGAAATATCTTATTGTCGATAGAACCGGATTTGGTGCTGTTTGACCGAGCCCGCAAAGAGAAGCTTTTTTTATAGTTTCAGCAAGTTCTTCAAGAAGTTCAATATCTCCTTCTTTTCCTTTTCCCTGGGTAATTCTTGTAAGTATCTCTCTCATTCTTCTAATTCCACTTCTGCAGGGCACACATTTACCACAGGATTCATCCTCAAGAAAAGAAACAAAATATTTTGCCACATCAACCATACAGGTATCCTCATCCATCACAATAAGACCACCTGAACCCATAATTGCGCCGGCTTTTGTCAGTTGCTCATAATCTACCGGCAGGTCAATAAGTTCCTCAGGGATACATCCACCCGATGGACCCCCTGTTTGAACTGCTTTAAATTTTTTACCGTTGGGTATTCCTCCACCAATGTTATAAATTATTTCTCTTAAGGTAATTCCCATAGGAACTTCAACAAGTCCTGTGTTATTGACTTTTCCAACAAGAGAAAAAACCTTTGTTCCTTTACTTGTTTCTGTTCCAATCCGGGAAAACCAGTCGCCCCCCCTTGCTATAATAACAGGAATATTTGCCCAGGTCTCAACATTATTAATATTTGTTGGTTTTCCCCATAATCCTTTTTGAGCCGGGTATGGGGGTCTTGGTGTGGGTCTACCCACTTTTCCCTCTATTGACTGCATAAGAGCAGTTTCTTCACCGCAAACAAAAGCACCACCACCCCGAACTATCTTCAGGTCAAAATCAAACCCTGAACCAAGAATATCTTCTCCAAGAAGACCATAATCTTTAGCCTTTTCCACGGCAATACTAATTCTTTTCAGAGCAAGTGGATACTCATCCCTTACATAAACAAATCCCTTATGTGCTCCTATTGCTTTTGCACCTATTACCATACCTTCAATTACAGAGTGAGGGTCAGCTTCCAGGATACTTCTATCCATATAAGCACCCGGGTCTCCTTCATCAGCATTGCAGATAATATATTTCACATCTCCTTTCGATGCTCTGCAGAGTTCCCATTTTCTACCGGTGGGAAATCCTGCACCACCTCGCCCTCTTAATCCTGAAATTTTTACTTCATTTATAATTTCCTCAGGGGTCATTTCAAAGAGAGCTTTACCCATCGATTGATACCCATCATTTGCAATATACTCTTCAATCTCTTCAGGGTCAATTCTTCCCCTATTTCTTAATGCAATAAGTATCTGGTGCTTAAAAAATTCAATATCCATCATCTTGGGGATAACCTCTTCCCCTTTCGATGGAGTATACATCAACTTTTTAACGGGTCTGCCTTTTAGAAAATGTTCTTCAACAAGATATGGTATATCTGATTCCTTTAACTGCTGATAAAATATCCCATCAGGCTGCACAACAAGTATAGGACCCCTTTCACAAAATCCGTTACACCCCGTCGGAACAATTAATACCTCATTTTCAAGGTTATGTTTTTTTATTTCAATTTCCAGAGATTTTTTTATATTAAAGGCATTATTGGATACACAAGCAGTTCCTGTACATAAAAGTAGATGGGTTCTGTATCGTTTCAATGTGCTTACCTCTAAAAAATTAAGAATTATTCATACTTACTTAATATCAAAGGAATTTTTGACTGGTTCAACTTTCCATGAAAGTTTTCATCAATAACTATCACTGGAGCAAGACCACAGCAACCAACACATCTTACAGTTTCCATAGAAAACCTGCCATCAGGTGTAGTTTCACCTGTTTTAATACCCAGTTCTCGTTCCAGTCTATCTTTAATATTAGGACCGCCCTTAACATGACAGGCAGTTCCAAGACAGATAGAAATATGATGCCTGCCTCTGGGTTTCAAGCTGAATGCCCTGTAAAAAGTAGCCAGACCAAATACCCTCGATAAAGGAATATTCATTCTATCTGCAATCAATCGTAATAATTCTTCAGGTAAGTATTTCAATTCCTTCTGAACATCCTGCAATATACTTATCAAGGCAGAATCATCAAAATTGTATTTTTTAAGAATGGTTTCCAGTTTTTCAACATTTAGAATATCACCAATAGCAGAAACAGGGGGGCGTTCGGATACTTTTTCCACTGGAGAAGGCTGGACTTTTTCCTCTATAGCCTTTTTAACAACTTCCAGTAATTCATCAGGAGTAAACGGCTTCATCACATAATTAAAAGCCCCTTTTTTCATAGCTTCAACGGCTGTTTCTACTGTAGCATGGCCTGTAATCATAATTGCAACAGTTTCAGGAGCTTCTTCTTTTATCATTCCAAGGAGGTCAAGCCCGTTTATACCCGGCATTACCATATCAACAAGAACAAGATTGTAGAAAGATTTTTTAATTTTTTCTAGCCCCTCTTTTCCATCAGCAGCAGTATCCACCTGGAACCCTTCAGGTTCAAGAATAAGCTTACATCCTTCCCGAAACCCCTCCTCATCGTCCACAACAAGAATTCTAAAATTATCCAATTCCTGCTCCTTCTTTAATAAACCGTTTCACTGCCAAAGGCAAGGGCATAATCCACTACTATATTCCCTCCCAGGATATGTTCCACCATTATCTTTTTAACTTTATCCTCGGTTAAATCAATATACTTTACAGGTGGTTTTCCTGGTATTTCGACTGTCATCATTGGCTCGTGACTGCACAAACCGGCACATCCAGATGTTGTTACAATAACATCCGTTATATTTCTTTCTTCAAGTTCCTTAAGTAAAGAATTCATAATATTCCTTGCTCCAGAAGCAATTCCACAGGTTCCCATGTGAACTATTATTTTTGCTCTTCCCTTTCCATCTCTTGTCTTAATTGATTCTTTGGCTTTGTCCCTTAATGCTTTCAATTCATCCAGTGTTAACTTTGGCATAAATTTACTCCAGATAACAAATTTTATATTATATTTATTAATTTAAATTATTTCGGCAGGAACAAAAATAGAGGGTGAATATACATAATATAAATATAATCTATTTAAAATTAATACTTTATATCATATTTAATTTAAAATTTTCACCCACTCATAATACCTTTTAATTACTAATCGATCCTGCACAAATCGAATTCAGTAATATAAAAAACAACTTTTAATTTTTCAATAAAAATTTACTTTTAATTTTTTTAATTCATTTATGAGACTCTTCCTTATAAAACTTAAAACTTCTACATTATTTATGGGTAAATCACCTAATTCCCTTTTTATCTGTTCCGTATTGAAAAAAAAATTATTGTCATCTTTCCTATGAGAATAAATGAAATTAACTTCAGGATTTCCAGCAATCAGGGTAATAAGGGTTTGAGGAATATCTCCCAATGGTTTTCTATCTATGTTATCATACTCAAAAGTTGCCACAACGGTTGTTCCTTTTCCCTCTTCTGATGAAATTGAGATACTTCCCCC
>QNDJ01000004.1 GCA_003644825.1 Candidatus Zhuqueibacterota bacterium
GTGGTTCTGGATTTCTTTTTATCCAGGTTCTCATATCACATCTTAAACATCTATGAGCTTCTTTTCTTGCTGTTTCTTCGTCATAAAAAAATTCGATACAATTAAAGTTATTTTTTCTTTTTTCAGGTGAAACCTTTGGAACATTATATCTTTTTAATAATGCAAATCCTTCTTCTTCTCCAATATAAAAACTTTTTTCTTCTAAGTATATAGATTTATCAATAATTCCATCCCCTCCCAAGAATTTATCTATATTTTTGGCAGCTTTTCTTCCATCAGCTACTGCCTCAACAACCGACGATGGACCGGAAACAGCATCTCCTCCAGCAAAAACTCCTTTCAAACTTGTTGACATTGTTTCATTGTTAACATCAATCAGCCCTGAGTCTTTAAATTTTATTCCAACCTGCTTTAGAAAACTCAGCTCTGGTTTTTGTCCAATACATACAATTATATAATCCGCCCGTAAGCTCTTTTTAACTCTTGTATCAAATTGAGGAAAAAATTCCCCTTTTTCATTAAAAACTGAAATACACTTTTTTAACAATAGATTCAACTTTCCATCATCGAAAGTTATTTTTTCTGGTCCCCAGGAATTTTCTATCATAATGTCTTCTTCGATTGCCTCTTCTATTTCCCAGATGTAAGCAGGCATTTCATTAAATTTTTCAAGACAAACTACAGTAACATTTGAAGCACTTAACCTTATAGCAGTTCTTGCAGAATCTACTGCAACATTACCACCGCCAACAACTATAACATCTTTATTTAGAAGAAAATCTTTATCTAATTTATCTGTTGAAACATTTTTAAGGAAAGATAGACCACTGATTACTCTGTTTAGATTTTCCCCTTCAATGTTAAGTTTTTTATCCTCAGTACAACCACAGGCAATAAATACAGCATCAAATTTGTTCTGTAATATATCTTTAAAAGGTATATCCTCACCGATTCTGGTATTTGTTTTAAATTCAATACGTTCCAGAGAAATTTCTTTTAAGTCGGGTTCCAGAATATTATGAGGTAACCTGAAACGGGGAATTCCGAATCTCATCAATCCACCGATTCCATCATTTGCTTCAAAAACAACCACTTTGTGCCCCTTTTTAGCTAAAAAGTAAGCACAGGATAAACCAGCCGGACCTCCACCTATAACAGCCACTTTTTTACCTGAAAAAGATATTTCTTCATTTTTAATAAAGGAATAATTTGCTACAAAGTCTTTAAGACTCTTTATTGCAATTGGATGTTTTTCACCAAAAATTTCATCAGCAAGCTCACCTCTTCTACAGTTATCTTCACAGGGATGAAAACAAACCTTACCAAGAACCCGTGGAAAAGGAATCTTTTCCCGGATTACTTCCGTTGCATCACGATATTTTCCTTCTTCAATCAATCTTATATAAAGTGGAATATTGATACCAGCAGGGCATGAACTCTTGCAGGGAACATACTCTTTTTCTGTTCTTAATCTTATGTATTTTTTATCCTGCAGTGCACCTGTTGGACAAACTTCTATACAGGAACCGCAGAATTTGCATCCAGATTCTACCAATCCACCTTTTGAAACAGTTCCAACTATAACTCTTCCATTATTATAAACCATCCCAAGGGCTTTTACACCTTTTATATCTCTGCAAACCCTGACACATCTACCACAATTTATGCAATAATTATAATTTCTTAAATAAAGTGGTTCGTTTTCTATTACAGGAAGATTTTTAAACTTATAGCCCGGTGTTTCAGGTTTTACACCAATATATTCAACAATCCTCTGGAATTCACAATTTCCAAATAAAGCACAACATCTCTCATTTTTTACCACATTACTCGGGCAGGTATCCGATACCGGGGTGCATCCTTCCTTTTGACTGCAGGTAAGACAGGCATGAGGATGTTCAGACAAAATTTTCATAAGATTTTCCTGTCTTTTTTCAATTATCTCAGTTGAATTTGTATAAATCCTCATACCTTCTTCAACAATTGTTTCACAGGCTCTGACAAGTCCATTTTTGCCTTCAACTTTCACAAGGCATAAATTACAACCAATTTCATCTCTGGTAAAATTTTCTTCGGTTGATGTAAATTTCTCGTCACCCCTGTAGACTTCACTTATAAATTCTGAATTACCTATATCCGGTAAGTCTGGATGAGAACAGAGGGCTGGAATATATATATTATTTTCTCTTGCAGCTTGTAAGATAGTAATACCTTCCTTAACCTTGAGGGAAACATTATCTACTTTTATGTCTATTGTCTTTGCCATTTTACAACTACCAGGAATGTATTATTGCATCTTTAGTACAGGCTTCAACACAGGGCAGAGTGGTATATCCTTTAGATGGTTTACAGGGAGCACAACTGTATTTTATTTTTTTTCTATGTTCCTCAGTTACTGCGGCTATCATTTTTTCTTCAAGCGGGTCAAAATCGTTTTCTCTAACTTCAAGAACACCAGAAGAACAAACATCAACACACTTCCCACATCCATCACATTTATCCGTATCTATTCTGATGAAAAACTCTCCAGAACCATCTTTATAACCATAATTTGCTATCATAATATTTCCTTTTATTTTCTTGATTTTTCTATTAGAGCTTTTGCAAATAAAGCAGCACCAAGAGCACCGGCAATTTGTGTATCATAAGTAGTTTCAAGAATATCAACACCTAACTCTTTTTGCAACCTTTTAACTACACCAATATTTTTTGCAATACCGCCAGTAATACAAAAATCTTTTTCTACACCAATTCTTTCCAGTAGAGTAACAATTCTATGAGCCATAGCAGAGCAATATGCCGCCAGTACTTTATTTTTATGCCATCCTTTTCTGAGTAATCCTGTAGCTTCAGATTTTGCAAAAACAACACAGGTGCTACTTACCGGTTCAGGTTCTTCATCAACCTCAAAAGACATTCTGCCAACATCCTCAATTGGAACCGATAACAAATCAGCAAACACTTCCATACCTCTACCGGTACCTGCTGCACATTTATCATTCATCAGAAAATTTGTTACTTTACCTCTTTCATCACAGTGAATTGCCTTGCAGTCCTGACCACCCATATCTATTATTGTTCTTATTGTTGGACCATACATAAAATTTGCTCCTCTTGCATGACATGCAATTTCCGTAATGGTCCTGTTTGCAAAAGGAACATTTACCCTACCATAACCTGTTCCAACCACATACTGAATATCTTTTAACTGTAATCCTGTATTTTCAAGTGCCCAATCCATAGCCTTTCTTGCACTCTCTGGACTATCAGAACCTGTTCTCATATTGCTATATGCAAATAGTTTACCATCTACCATTATTACAGCCTGGGAACTAACAGAACCAACATCAACACCTGCTGATATTATATCGCCTGTTTTCCAGTCGATATCTTCATCTTTCCAGTTGTACTCTTTCCATTTCCAGTATTCTTTTTCCATTTTTATACTCCTATCTACATTTTGAAAATAAAGAACAATTCTTAATTTTCCCCCGAATTAATATTTCATTTTTTCCCTATTAAAGCTGCACCCAGAGCACAAACAAATTCAGGTTCTTCTGGAATCAAAATATCCATATCAATTTCTCGTTTAAGTGAATCAATGAAACCAGCATTTCTGGCAACACCACCTATAAGAACAATATCTTTTTCAAATCCAACTTTTCTTGCCATTGAAGTAATTCTTGAAGCAATAGCATCATGTACAGCTCTGGCAATATCTTCTTTTGGAGTTTTTGCGTGAAGTAATGAAACAACTTCTGATTCTGCAAAAACAGCACACTGAGCATTCATAGGTATTGTTTTTGTTGATTTTAAAGAAATTCTACCAAACTCTTCAAGTTTTACTTCAAGAGCTCTTGCCATTGCTTCCGTAAAAGCACCTGCGCCAGCTGCACATTTTTCATTTACTGCAAAATCTATAACCTTTCCAGTTTCATCACATCTTATACTTCTTCCTTCTTCAGCACCCACATCAATTACAGTTTTAGCAGATGGAAAAAGAAAAACAGCACCCTTTGCTCCTGCTGTTACTTCTGTAACTTTTTTTGTTGCAAATTCTACTTCTTCTTTACCTGCCCCAGTTGCAACTATTTCTGATATTTCTTCTTTCTTAATTCCAGTATCAGATAAGGCTTTATTGAACAGGTCTTCAGCTGCTTTTTTTGATTCAAAACCTGCCAGACCTATTTTTCTTATTAAGATATTACCATTATCAAGAATAATAACCTTTATGGTTTTTGCTCCAAGGTCAATTCCTGCTGTAACCATCTTTCATATCCTCCAGTAAATAAAATTTACTCTAATTTGTCAAAACCGAGAGTTTCCATAAAAGCGTCAATTCTTGCAACAGTTCTCGCTTCATCAAATTCTCTTTCATCTCCCATATTTCCTTCAAATGTCATAACAGGGAATCCTGCTTCAAGTAATGCCAGTCGATTTTCTGCAATTCCAACGGTTAAACCCTCACATCCTCTATTATAATGAAGCATAACTCCATTTAAATGCCATTCTTTTGCAATTCTTATCATCATTTCACTTTTTATATGTGGTGAGTAAAAATGCTGCCATTCTGGTTTACTGAGATTCCAATCAGCAAGAATTCTTAAAGCCTGTTCTCTTGATTTGATTTCAATTCCTTTCTGCTGGGGTGTTGTTCTTGGTCCCCAGGTTCCATCTTCTTTTACTTCCCACATACCTATAAGCCCAAATGTATATAATGAGCCCACTGACAACGCACCAAATTTCTCAAGATACCTGAATATCTTGAGAAATCCCCAGGGTGGCTGTGTATCAGACATCAACCTGCATCTCTCATTACCTACCGCAGCAATTTGATTTTCAACTCTATACTTTACTTCATCCCTCAATTCTTCATAAAAATCAGCAACAATCTTACTGTGTTTCATCAATGTACCTAAAACATAAAGAGAATACATCGTTTTTTCATCAAGAGGAGCTGGAATGTTTTTATTTAATACGCATATTTCAGCCCAGACCGCCGTGGACCTGCATTCATTATATACCGCTTCTATTAATTTTTCATCATCATATTTTCTACCGGTGATCTTTTCAAGCCATTCTATACCATCAAGCATTTGTCCAACTAAATAATCTAATTTATTATCATTTACAATGTTATAAGGTCCAACAGCAACATCAATACAGAACATAGGAACATCTGGTTCTATATCCTTTACAACCTGATACCATTTAGCATGACTGCAGCATATATGGTCCTGCCAGATAAAATCTGGTTTAGGGAATTTTCCACCAAAAACATACTCATCTAATAAAACAGAACCCCAGTAATTACGCATATACGAACATAAATCTCGGGCATACCCCCTCTTTTCAACTTCTTCCATACATCTGAGGGCAAACTTTTTATTCCAGGCAATAGAAGCAGCATAAGGTTCACCGGTTATACAGTATACATCATCACCAAGTCCCTGAGGAATTGCACCAAAAGACCAGGCACCACCTGACCATCTTATTCCTCCTTTTTCATGAGCAAGAGCATAATCTCTGTAGTAATTAAGCCTTATTTCTTTCGCTTTTTGCCAGCATTTTAATGGTTCTGTTTTATATTGTTGATTCTTTGTCATAAGAATACTCCTTTTCAAAACTCATAAAGTTTTTTTATGATTATACATTCATACTAACAAATCTGACCATTTTAATTCATAGTTTTTATTTTCAGAACAGGTCTTCTTCCATAAACATTTCAAAAAACGCTTCACATCTTATTTTAAATTGACCTATTGGAACTGTAACATCGAATTCAAGAAAAAGAGTAGGAATTCCATTTTCTTCAAGTGCCTTTTTAATAGCAGGTATATCAAGTTCATGAGGGTCACAAAATTTCTGCTGGATGATTATAGCTCCATCAACTTTAAACTCTTTTGCTAAATTCAAGATGTGTGGAATTCTTAATCTATCTTCCCAGTCTTTTGAGGGACAGGGAATTCTATCAATATACCTTTTTGCCAGTGCCATTAGTCTGTCCTCTTCAGGAATCACCTCATTCCAGAAGTATCTTGTTCCTGTGCAATGGTCATCCACTACAAAAGTTGCCCCTATGGATTCAACCATCTTAATGAATTCTGTATCGTCATCTTCACTACCAATAATCATAAGCCTTACACCTGTTTCTCTATTTAAATCTCTTTCCGGCAAGTTTTTTAGTACTTCTTCAAGGGCTTTATTATGTTCTTCTTTATCTGTCATCTGATTGGATATAACAACCTCCATAGCTTCCAATCCTGTCAGTTTAGGATTATCTTCTTTTCTGAATTCATATAAATTTTTCATTAAACGTCTGTTCTTATTATATATTTCGATAGCTCTATCAATTTCAGAATCTCTAATTTCCTTACCGGTCCACTCTTCAACAGCTTTCTTAAAATCAGCAATCTCACCTCGAAGATATGGATATGCTCTTTTACTTTGAACTTTATTTGGCATATACAGGTAATAATCAAAATCAACTGGAATATGCTTCTGCCAGCTTGTAAATGCCTGTCTTATATGAAGACAGGACTGAGAAATCATTATACCATCAAGATAATCATACCTCCCCTGAAGTCCCTGTGCAAGACAATCTCTGCAAAATGGACAGAACATTCCAAAAATATAAGGTTCCGTTATATCCTGAGGTTCATGACTTCCCAGAATTCTAACCGGTAAAATACCTCCCGCATATAGTATTTCTTCTGGCACATAAGTGCAAAAATATCCAACTACTTTCCCACCAGTTCTTTTTTTCCAGTCTTTTGCATATTTGTGCCTGTTTTTTTCCCAATCAATAAATTTCTCAAACATTATTCTGTCTCCATTTTATAAGCATATATTTTATTTTCCTGACCATACAGGCTTTCTTTTTTCAAGAAACGCTTTAAGTCCCTCACTGGCATCATCCGTTTTCATAAGTTCATTTAAATAAACATCTTTTGCCTGAGTTAATCCTTCTTCTACCGTTAAATATAGAGATTTATCTATTATCGCTTTAATTATCCTTAACACAATGGGGCTTTTATCGAGTATTTGTTCTTTAAATTCTTTTAAAAGGGAATCGAAGTTTTCTTCAGGTAATACTTTATTTATTAAGCCATATCTTTCAGCTTCAGGTGCAGAAATAGATTTTCCCTGAAGTAATAGTTCAAAACTTCTATTTCTCCCAATTAAATATGGGAAAATTACAACTGAAACCGGTGGAAAAACGCCAACCATAACCTCAGGCTGTCCAAACTTTGCTTTTTCAGAAGCTATTACCATATCACAGAACAGGGCAAGTTCACACCCACCACCTAAAGCTGAACCTTTCACTACAGCAAGAGATGGACATTTTACAGAATTCAATAGCCTAAACATTTCAAGAAATACATCCATCATTAATGAAACTTTATCTTCAGTATGCTCGCTAACATCAACACCTGCAGAAAATACTTTACCTTCAGCTAATATCGATAATAATCTTAACTGGTTATAATTAGTTATATCTTTTAAAACTGAATTTATTTCCTTCATCATTTCAATATTAAGAATATTAAGTGGAGGTCTATTAAGAATAATTTTAGCTTCTAAATCATTCTTAACAAAATTAATATATTTAAAATTACCCATACTTTATTACCTCTAATTAAATATTTTTCTATTATTAAATTTTCAGTACTCTCTTTTAATTATAGTAGCCATACTTACACCACCACCACCACAAATACCGGCAATTCCTATTTCTTTATCAATCCTTTTCAGTGCATAATACAGTGTAACTATAATTCTTGCTCCGCTTATTCCGGTAGGATGTCCCAGAGCAATTGCTCCTCCATGTATATTAAGTTTTCCCCTATCCCAATTTAAAACTCTCTCATTTGCCAGAACCTGTATAGCAAAAGCTTCATTAACCTCTATTAAATCCATATCGTCAAGATTCATTTTTGCTTTCTTGAGAGCCTCCGGTATTGAAATGCCCGGACCTTCACCCATTGTTTTCGGGTCAACCGCGACCTGAGAATAAGAAACCAATGAAAAAAGAGGTTTTACACCTAATTCCTTTGCTTTTTCTCTATGGGTTACTACCATAGCTGTAGCACCATCACTCATCTGACAGGCATTTCCAGCAGTAACAGTTCCCCCTTCCCTGAAAACCGGTTTCAATTTTGCCATTTTTTCGAGATTAACTTCATGCCTGATTGTTTCATCCTTATCAAATGTAAATCCTGGTTTTTTACCTTTTTGTGGTACCTCCACCGATACTATTTCTTTATCAAACCAGCCACTTTTCTGAGCTCTTGATGCTTTAAGATGACTTTCGGCTGCGAATCTATCCTGCTCCTCTCTTGGAATTTTGTATTTATTGTAAAGATTTTCTGCTGTTTGCCCCATTCCTTCACCGATTAACGGGTCGATACTATCACTCCATCCATCTTCAAGTTTTTTATCTCCCATTTTAAATCCATCCCATCTGACTCCTTTCAACAGATATGGTATAGTGCTCATACTATCCATTCCACCTATAACGGCTATTTCAATATCTCCAAGTCTTATTCCCTGAGAGGCAAGCATCAATGCTTTCATCCCTGAAGGGCAAGCCATATTCACTGTTTGAGTAGGTATTGTTACTGGAACACCACCACGCACAGATGCTGTTCTTGAAGGGTTTGGACCATTTCCCGCCTGACGGCAGTTCCCCATAATAACTTCATCAACCAGTTCCCCATTAATGTTTGCTCTCCTTAAAGCCTCTTTTATAACAATTGCTCCAAGGTCATAAGCGGGTATATCCCTTATTGAACCGCCAAATTTCCCCATAGGTGTCCTTACTGCTGATAATACAACTATATCATTTAAGTCCATAATTGTCCCCTATATTTTATTAATAGTGCATTCTTATTTTTTGAGATACCTTTATTTAATATTTTTTATCAAATATACTGTCCACCATCCACCTTTATTACTTCACCTGTAACATGTCGGGCATAATCAGAACATAAAAATGCCACAACATAAGCCACTTCTTCAGGTTGACCAATTCTTTTTAGTACAATCTCATTTAATGCCATTTCTTTTACAGATTCGGGGGCATTTTTTACCATTTCTGTTTCTATTAAGCCAGGGGCAACAGCGTTTACATTAATTCCATATTTACCAAGTTCCCGGGCAACGGTCTTTGTCAATCCAATTATACCGGCTTTTGATGCCGAATAATTTGATTGCCCGAATTTTCCCCTTAAGCCATTAATCGATGTAACATTCACTATTTTACCAGATTTTTGTTCTCGAAAAATAGGAGCAACTACTCTAATATAGTTAAAAAACCCTTTCAAATTGATGTTTATAACAGTATCCCATTGTTCTTCGGTCATTTTCCATATTACTCCATCCCAGTTAATCCCTGCATTATTTACAAGAATATCAAGATGACCAAATTCATTTAGCACCTTATCTACCATACTTTTTGCTGCGCTAAAATCAGATACATCAGCCTGAACTACCAGCCCCTTTCTTCCCTTTTTTATAATTTTTTCAACCACTTCTTCAGCTTCTTTTTTATGTTTTCTGTAATTTATTGCCACATCAGCACCAAATTCCGCAAGGATAAGTGAGATAGCTGTTCCAATCCCGAGGCTTCCTCCTGTAACTATGGCTGCTTTTCCTGATAAATCCATAATTTTACCTTTCAATTTTAATTTAACATTAAAAATTATTGAGGCTTACCAAGAACTTCCTCAAATACATCATCTGTCATATTTTTTCCCTGGGCTATTAATTGCCTGAACTTTACAAAATCTATTGTATCCTTACCGGTCATTTTCTTTGTATTAAAAGCATGAAATCCGAGAAATGCCTCTGTTGTCATATTGACCGCTAACCAGTGTCTGTTAATTACCTTACACATATCCCAGAAAAATTTCTTTTTAATTCTTATTCCTTCAACAGCTTTAATAGTGCATCCTGGCATCAGGTTTGTAAAAGTCCATATTATTTTATTAATTTCATTGTCAAGTAATTGAAAATCTATATTTGCAGTTTTCACAAGTTGTCTTGCTTTTTTCCCTTCTTCACCCTTTAAAAACTCACCGTATACAATCTCTCCATCCTTAATATAAGTATCTGTTATCACAGAAGGATTTCTTATAAATTTTCCATCACTTTTTATAACAGGTACAACTTTGCTAATCAGTCCAAGCCTTTTCATTTTGTATGCGCTCCACATCTCGCAGGAAACACAATTCCACATAGCATCCTCAATTGAGAGATACCAGGGTAGAAAATCTGTGGAGCCTCCATCCGGTGATGAACCATGCCTGGGACCTGCCTGTCCGAAAATTGCTGTATCTGCAGATATTGAAAGATCACACGCCATTCCTATTTCCTGCCCCCCGGCTACTCTCATCCCATTTACCCTGCAAATTACCGGTTTTTTACATCCAAGAATACTATCTACCATTAAATTAAAAAGGTCCATATATTCACCATATTCAGCAGGTTTCATTGTATAATATTCAGCATATTCTTTAGTATTACCTCCGGTACAGAAAGCTTTATCTCCTGCACCTGTAAAAACAACTGCAACAACACTTCTGTCCATTGAAGCTTTAAAAAAACCAGCAATTACACCTTTCACCATTTCAGTGGTATATGAATTGTACTGTCCTGGATTATTAAGAGTAATCCATGCGCTGTTTAGTCCTTCCACGGGATTCCCTTCATTATCAATTACTGGCTTCAATTCATACATTGTACAGGGGGGTTCTGTTCCAAAATGCTCATCTCCCCATAGATTATGGTCTTTTAACTTATTATCTCTTGGTAACCAATCTAAACTCATTTTTCCTCCTGAATTTTTTGTTTTATATTTTCTGATTCTTATACCTGGAAACAATTTTTAAAATCTCAAAATCTGATAAAATTCTATCAGATTTTTTGGCAGCATTAAAAATTAATTCAACCAGGTCCTGTTCAGGTTCTATGTTTCGATTTTCAAGCCAGAAAATTACATTAGATTTTCCGCTCATTGGACCAATTTCAATAATCTGTCTCAAGCCAAACAAAGATGCAGGAACTCCCGAATAGACTCTATCAGCAAGCCAGTGATGTCCTTTTTTATGCGCTTTTATAATTGCCGCAGCATGAACACCTGTGCCAGTTCTGAATGCATCGCTGCCTATTACAGGATAATTAGGAACCAGTGGAACATTACAATACTCTGAAACGGTCTTACAGTATTCCGGTAACTTAGAAAGGTCATTATCTATTAATCCCATTAATTTTAAATTAACAAGCAGAATATCCATTGGTGTGTTTCCTGCTCTTTCTCCTATACCAAGGGCTGTTCCATGGATTCTATCTGCGCCTGCATATATTGCTGCTATAGAGTTTGGAATAGATAAACCTCTGTCCCTATGGCCATGCCAGTCTATCTTAACATCTTCACCGGTATCCTCAACCACCTTTTTTACAAATCTTACTAAATTTATTACACCTTCAGGAGTTGCATGACCCACAGTATCACAAACACAAATTCTTCTGGCACCACATTCAATAGCGGTAGTATAGAGTTTTCTAATAGTTTCAGGAGTAGACCTTGTAGTATCTTCTGTTACATACATTACAGGCAAATTGTTTTTTATAACAAATTTAACAGCTTCTTCTGTCCTTCTTAACATCAAATCAAGAGTCCATTCTTCCACATATTGTCTTATGGGGCTACAACCTAAAAAGGCAGAAACTTCAATAGGTATTCCTGCCCTCTGAGAAACATCTACTACTGCAAGTATATCTTCTTTTACTGTTCTGCAGGCACTATCTGCCTGAATATTTAATTTTGAATCTGCAATCTCTTTTGCAAGATAATAAACATCCTCTTTAGCCTTTGGGCCGGCACCAGCAAGCCCTATGTCTGCCATTTGAATACCAAGGTCATTCATCAAATGTAAAATCTCAATTTTCTTATCTATAGATGGTGTAACAACAGATGGAGATTGAAGCCCGTCTCTTAATGTTTCATCATCCAATTCTATTACTTTGTCAGGAAATTCCTTAACTTCCAGTTTATTCCAGTCATAAATCATTTCTTTTTCATTAAATTCTTCCAATTTCTCTCCGATATTTCAGTTAATTTAATGCTTAAGAATATTATTTATTCTTTACTTTTTCTTTTTGCTTCTATTCTTTTTTTAACAAACCCTATCATTCCGCCACATTCAATAATTTCCTGAATAATGTCAGGAAATAGAGAAATTTTAAACCGTTTACCTTTCGTTTCATTTTCTATGAAACCTTTTTTTAAATCAACTTTTATCCAATCTCCGGTATCAGTGATATCAACAAATTCTCGATTTTCAAAAATAGGGAGAGCAATATTTATAGCATTTCTATAGAAAATTCTTGCAAAAGATTTTGCAACTACACAGGAGATACCAGCACCTTTTATCGCAATAGGTGCATTTTCTCTTGAACTTCCGCAGCCAAAATTCTCACCAGTAACCAGTATATCACCCTCAGAAACTTTTTTAACAAAATCAGGATCAAGGTCTTCAAGACAGTGAGGAGCAAGCTCTTCAATATGAAAACTTGTGCAGTATCGTGCTGGAATTATTACATCAGTATCTATATTATCTCCATATTTATGAGCTTTTCCTGTTATCATAAAAATAACTTTTTAAAAAGGAAAGTTCCTGTTAAATTCAGGAAACCTTCTTTCAACCATTGCACTCATTCCTTCAAGGGCATCAGGATGCTTAAAAACCTGAACTAAATATTCATCCAATTCTCTATCAGCCAGTTTTTCAAGGGGAACTCCATCCATAAAGTCTTTAAAACCTCTACTTATAAGCCAGTTAGCAATATATACTGCATTGGGAGAACAACTAAATACCCTTCTTGCTATTCTCTGACAGAACGCTTTGTGTTCTCCCGCAACAAAAAGTTTTCTCCAGCCGAGCCCAAAAGCATATAGCGAAGGAATAAGAGAAGTTTGTAAAAATAAATCCTTTATTACTCTTAATTCTTCCATTTCAGAAAAGGTGGGTTTATCTTCCAATCGTGGTAAATCGAGTTTTTGTAATTGTTTTTTATCCAGGATTTTGCCATTATTTTTAATGATGGCTTCAGCAATAATTTGAGCTACTTCATCCCTTTTGTGTGAAGGCACAATTAAATCAGCCATCCCAAGATATTTTATAAGTCTGGGTGAAGTTGTTGTTGTTCCACCTGCAAGAATATAATATCTTGCAATTGCAACAGCCAGTTCTTCATCTTTTGTTGCTCTGTATATTAGCTGTGGTAATAATAGTGTTCCTCTCAGTCCAGGAAAAATTCCAAGTCTTGTCTCAGGTAAAGTATACGATGTTCTATCCGTTATTATAACAATGGTATCAGGAGCATAAGCAAAAGCCATAGCTACTTCTACACCACCACCAAAAGCCTGTCCATCTATTATTGCAATTTTTGGTTTGCCATTACCTGTCATTATATTAAAAATGGTATCCTGCCACATTTTTGTATCATTTTTTATTTCTTCAAATTTACCATTTTTAACACGTTCAATAAAGTTTGGAACATTTGCACCGGCTATAAATGTTTTTATAGGGGCTGTATCAAAAATAACTACTTTAACATTGGAGTCCTGATAAGCTTCCTGAAAATATTCTGCGAGTTTGCTAAAAACAATATTATCCAGAGCATTTGCTGCTTTTGGATTGGATAAAGTAATACGAGCAATCTGATTATCAAACTCTTTTGTATAAAATACAGGTTTTACTGAAAAACTCCAGGGTTCATTTTTTTCTGCCTGTTTTTTTAACATATTTGGAACCGGAAAAAAGATACCCTGTTTATCAGCAATCTTTTTTCTTTCCTCAACAAATCTATAAACATTCTTGATGCCAATTTTATTCATCAATGTAAAGGGACCTTCCCTCCATACAAAAGCGTTTTGAGTTAAATACTCAAGGTCCTCTATAGTTATCAATCCCGATTCAACCACTTCAACAGAGGTCGCAAAACCAACAGCCCAGAATCTCTCACATAATTTGTTAATTAGTTCAATATCTTCTGGTTCTTTTTTTAAATCTTCTTCTGAAACCCATTTAATTTTTGACTTATCCTTTGCCACTTCATACTTTTTTATAATCTCTTTATATTTTTCAGGGGGAGTATAAAAATTCTTATAAGCCTTATAAACCGGATCCTCAGGGTTGGTATCATCAGAAAAGGATTTTAAAGATGCAAATCCTACAGGTAAACCTGTATAATCCATAAGCGCAAGAAATCCCACAGGAATATTATATGCTTTTTTACCAGCTTCTTCAATTGATGTAATATCATACCCTTCCTCAAGCATTCTTACAGCTTCAAGGAGAAGAGCAACAAAAATAATATCAGCTGCACCTCCCTTTCTGCTTTTCCATATACGAATGGGAATCTTTCCTCCGAGCTTCATATATTTTTCAGCAATTCTAATACTTTCCTCAGAAGCAGTATCCGTTCCTGCATATTCACCCCCCCTATTTTTATGTGGTAAATAGAAGTAATGCATCCATACAACTTTATCAGGGCGATTTGTAACCTTTGCCAGTATATTGGTATCAAGAGAAGATGAATTTGTTGCAAAAACAACCCCAGGAGAACATAGTTTGTCAAGCTTTTTAAAAATTTCCTTTTTTATATCTATTCTTTCCGTAGCAGCCTCTACTACTAACTTTAAGTTTTTCCCTGTGCAGGCTTTTTCATAATTGGTTGTTCCAATAATTCTTGATTTTATCTGTTCAATCTGCGCTTCAGAAAATATTACACCTTTTGCAGCACTCAATTCTGAATCTATAGTTTTAAAAGCATTTTTAATAATTTCTTCACTAACGTCAAGTAATCCAACATTGAAACCATTTTGAGCATAAGCCTGTGCAAGACTTGCTCCCATTATACCTGCACCAATAAATAAAATCTCTACATCATCCCATGAAATCTTTTCGGTTTTTTTATTTACCATTTTATTTTCCTTTACAAAGTTTTAGACTGAATAATGTTTTAAATATTAAAGATAACTCTGAACAATTATTGCTCCTCCCTGTCCACCACCGATACAGGCAGAAGCAATCCCGATTCCACCAAGTGTAAGTAAAGTTATTACAAGTCTTGTTCCGGTTGCACCAAGAGGATGACCAAGAGCAATGGCACCTCCATTAAGATTAACCTTGCTTCTATCCAGGTCTAATTCTCTTTCAACTGCAAGATACTGACCGGCAAAAGCCTCATTAATTTCTATATGGTCTATATCTCTAAAAGTCATTCCTGCTCTTTTTAGAGCTATTTTACAGGCAGGAACCGGACCAATCCCCATATAATGGGGGTCTACACCAGCTGTTCCCCAAGAAATAACCTCCCCAATAGGCTCAATCCCTAATTCTTTAGCTTTTTCAATCGTTGTTAGTATAACAGCAGCACCACCATCCACTATACCGCTGGAATTACCACCTGTCTGTATACCGCCGGGTTTTACCGCATGCAACCTCGAAAGAACTTCAATAGTTGTGTCAGGCCTCGGGTGTTCATCCTCTGAAACAACAACATCTCCCCTTCTACCTTTTATCACCACGGGGGTAATTTCCTTTGCTAATCGACCTTTCTCTTTAGCATCCTTTGCCTTCTGTTGAGAAGAAAAAGCAAACTCATCAGCATCTTTTCTTGTTACTCCATACAACTTTGCAAGGTTTTCAGCTGTACCCATCATATCAAGGTTAATATAGGTATCAAACAAACCATCCGGAAACAAAAAGTATGACTTTGGACCCTGCATATATGGAAAACCAAAGGCTGCTCCAAACTGTATAACTGGAGATTGACTTGTGCTTTCATAACCGCCCGCAAGAACAATCTCAGCTTCTCCAAGAATTATCTCCTTACAGGCCTGTATAATAGCTTCTCCGCCCGAAAAACAAATTCTATTAACCGTTAATCCAGATGAAAAATAGCTCAACCCAGCTCTTAAACCGACATGCCTTCCACCGTAATGAGAATCAATACTTGTGTGCTGAGCATTCCCAAAAATAGATTGATCAATTAAATCTGTCATATCCTCCATACCAGCCTTCTCAATAGCAGCTCTTGCTGCATAATAACCAAGGTCTATCGGTGATAAATCCTTCAAACCACCACCAACTTCTCCAAAAGGAGTTCGAGTCGCAGATAAAAATACAATCTTTTTCTTTTTACCTTTCATTATAGCAGGTCCGCCACCGCTTATCTTTTCAGGAATTCTAAATATTTCCTTTTTAATTTTCATCTGTTGCTCCAAATTTTATTTTTCTTTTTCTGCCATATTCTCCCAGATTTTTATTGTAAGCCTTTTTATATCTTTTTTTTCTTTATCCGTAAAATTCTTAACAGCTTCTCTATTAACTTCGTCAGCAATTCCAGGCAAAATGTTCTCTAAATCTCTCCCTTTGTCAGTCAAATAAATCTTTATCACTCTTCTGTCATTTTTATCTCTTCTCCTCATTACAAGTTTATCCCTGACCATCCTATCTATTATACCTGTTATGGTTGGATTATCAAAATAAAGATACTTTCCAAGGTCTGAAAGAGAAATTCCATTTTTTTCCCACAAGTTTTCCAGAACTGCGTACTGAGAAGAAGTAATGTTGAAATCAGACAATTTCAGTTCAAGGGCTCGCTTCATACTTCTTGCTGCCTTCACTATTATGAAACCAAGACTATTATCTAAATTTCCCAATTTTTTTTTCCTTTTTTCATATTTATTTTTTATTTCTATTTTAAAAAAATAAATAACTGGTAAGCAAAATATAATTAGTATACTATATATTTGTATACAAACAATATATGTAAAAAAAATTATTATGTCAAACTTTTTTATATTTTTCTTGGGTCACATATATAACCTGAAATAGCAGAAGCAGCCGCCACCTGGGGACCACATAAGTAAACTTTACTGGAAGGATGACCATTCCTTCCTTTAAAATTCCTGTTTGTAGTAAATAACCCTGTTTCATTTTCACCAAGAATACCCATATGGGCTCCTATACAGGGCCCACAGGTTGGAGTACTTATAACAGCACCACTTTTAATAAAAACTTCAGCGATATCTTCTTTTAACATCTCTAGATAAACTTCCTGAGAACCTGGAATTACAATAAGCCTGACATCAGGATGAACCTCCCTTCCCCTCAATATTTCAGCTGCTATTTTTAAATCCTTAATTCTACCGTTCGTACAGGAACCTATAACTACCTGGTCAATTTTTACAGGGTTAATTTCTGATACTGGATAGGAATTGCTCGGAAGATAAGGAACCGCAACCTGAGGCTCAAGGTTCGAAATATCAAATTCGTACTCTTTATAATATTTTGCATTTTTATCAGAATTCAAAATTTTGTATTTTTTACAGGTTCTATTTTTAAAGTATTCTTCAGTTTTTTCATCCGGAGCAATAATACCCGATTTCGCACCCGCCTCAATAGCCATATTACATATAGTAAAGCGAGCACACATATCAAGGTTTTTTATTACATTACCAGTAAATTCAATGGCACAATACAATGCACCAGAAACACCTATTTTACTCAATGTATAAAGAATTATATCTTTTCCACCGACCATATATGGTAATGTTCCAGTATATTTTATCCTGATGGATTTAGGTATTCTGAACCAATTTTTACCAAGAACCATAGATGCTGCCAGGTCAGTGCTTCCTACACCTGTTGAAAATGCACCAACAGCGCCATAAGTGCAGGTATGCGAGTCTGCTCCAACAACAAGTTCTCCCGGAAGAACTAACCCTTTTTCAGGAATAAGATTATGACATATTCCAGACCTTCCTACTTCAAAATAATTCATAATACCATATTTTTTGGCAAACTTTCTCATCATTTTAGATAGATTTGCAGCTTTTATATCTTTTGCAGGAACAAGATGGTCGTTAACAAGAGCAATTTTTGTAACATCAAAAACTTTTTCTGCCTCCATCTTCTCAAAGACATCAATAGCCAGTGGTGAAGCTATATCAGTTCCCATAACAAGGTCTATGTCTGCAAAAATTAATTCATCGGGTTCCACATATTTCCTTCCTGAATGTTCACAAAAGATTTTTTCAGTTATTGTCATATCCATTTATATAACCTGATACTTAAAAACCGGATAAAAACTATAATTTCAATGATTTTTTTCGATCAGATAGGGATACCAAACCTGTAGTTTTTGCTTAATTACATCCGTAGAACGGGCATCTTGCCCGATTATTCCGGGTTTTCACATAGTCTAAATTAACCTGAAATCCTTTTTATTTCCTCACAGATGAAATCGCCAACTTCCTTTGTCCCGAGTTTCCCTCCGAGGTCTCTTGTTGTCATATCCTTTTTAATGGAGTTAACAACGGCTTTTTCTATATAAGATGCCGCTTCATAAAATCCGAGATATTCCAGCATCAGTTGAGCAGAAGATATTGCAGCAACTGGATTGGCAATATTTTTTCCCATATATTTGGGTGCAGAACCGTGAACAGGTTCAAACATTGATACCTTTCCAGGATTGATATTTCCTGAAGCAGCTATGCCAAGACCACCCTGAAGTTGTCCCCCTAGGTCTGTTACAATATCTCCGAACATATTACAGGTAACAATTACTTCAAATTGTTCTGGTCTTTTAACCATTTGCATAACAAGCGCATCTACATAAAGATGCTGTTTTTCTATATCAGGATACTCCTCGCCAATTTCATTAAAAGTTCTCTGCCATAAATCACCTTCAAATCGCTGTGCATTACTCTTATCACTCATTGTTACCTTTGATAGATTGTTTTTTCTGGCATATTCAAAAGCATATCTTATTATCCGTTCGACACCTTTTCTGGTATTAAGACTTTCCTGAATAGCTATTTCATCAGGGGTATTTTTTTTAAATATTCCCCCCAATCCTACATACATTCCTTCTGTGTTTTCTCTGAAAACAACAAAATTCACATCCTCAGGTTTTTTATTCTTCAATGGACATAATTTCTCATCTATTAATTTAATCGGTCTATAATTTACATACAGGTCAAGTTTAAATCTCAAACCAAGAAGTATATCTTTTGCATGAGACATATCAGGAATACGGGGGTCACCAAGAGCACCAACAAAAATAGCATCATAACCACTTCTGAATTCATCAAACTGTTCTTCAGGAATACTTATGCCCGTCTTAATATAACGTTCCGCACCATAATCAAAATGCTCCAGTTCAATTTCTATATTCTTTATTTCTTTTAATGTATTAATAAC
>QNDJ01000005.1 GCA_003644825.1 Candidatus Zhuqueibacterota bacterium
CTTTAAATAATTACAGGCATATTTATTCATCTTTCTTAATATTAACAATATTCACATTATTTTTGTCAGGAAATGTATATTCAGAATCTCCTCAGGAATTCCATTATGGAACAGGCACCTGGTCTTCTGATTCTCTTGGCAACCATCGTGCAGTCATTTCCATTTCAAAAAAAGCTGATGCGGTATATGTTCATATTCCCTGGCGAAGAAGAGATTTCAATCCACAAAATAAAAACATCATTGTAATCGATGCAAAAACAGGCAACAGGATTAAAAACGTTTATCGTGTTGAAATCAATAGAGAATTTGGTGATCTTATCATTCAACCTGAAACTGTTCCTGGGAAATATTATATTTACTATATGCCCTACATCTCAAAAGGAAGAAATTATCCAAAAGTCAATTATCAGAAACCAGAAAATACTGCGCAGAAAGAATGGCTCCAGAAATATAATTTATTTCCTGATAGATTCAACAGAAAGGAAATAAACAAATTCCCTGAAGCCAAACTGATTGAATTCCAGTCAATTAACAAATTCAACAGTTTTTATCCAATGGAGATTATCGCAACTTCCAGAGAGGTTAAAAACCTGATTAATAAATTTCCAGAATCATCCTATCTTCTCTTTCCTGAAGATCGCTTAAATCCTATAAGGATGACTTCTGATTTACCTTACAAATGGATAAAAGACGGACCTTTTCGACCTTTTAAAGGAAAACCTGCACCTGGAGAGTTCTACGCTTTTCAAATAGGTGTATATCCAATTAGCACAAACATAAGAGATATTAAAATACTTTTCAGCGATTTAAAAAATAAAGAAGGTAACTTTTCAATTTCTGCATCTTCTTTTCGATGTTTCAACACTGGTGGAATAAACTGGAATGGTAAAAAATTCAAAAAAGTTGTCTCTGTTGAAAAAGGTAAAGTTCAACCTTTATGGTTTGGCGTACAGATACCTCAAAATATACCACCTGGAAAATACAAAGGAAGTATTACCATAATTCCAGAAGGATTGGAAAAGAGAACTGTTGAAATAACTTTAAACATTACTGATAAAATATTAAAAGATGCTGGTGACAGTGAGCCTTGGAGACATTCTCGATTACGATGGCTGGATTCTAAAATAGCTTTTGATGATGGAATAGTGCCGCCATTCACCCCAATGGAGGCAAGGAATAATACTGTAAGTTGTCTTGGAAGAGAGTTGACATTTGGAAAAAATGGATTACCTGTAAGTATAAAGAGTTTTTTTGCACCTGAGGTTACACATCTGATAGATAAAGGCAGGCAAATTTTATCCTCTCCAATAAAATTAATTGTAGAAGATTCGAATAGTAATATTTTGTCCTGGGAAAGTACAGGCTCCAAAATAATCAAAAAAAATGAAGGTGCTGTAGAATGGAAATCCAGAAGCTCATCAGGTCCACTTGCTATGTATTGTAATGCCAGAATGGAATTTGATGGATTTGTTCAATTCAAAGTAAAGATAAAATCTTACAGAGATGTTAAGGTTAATGATATAAGGCTGGAAATCCCCATCTGGAAAGATGTAGCAAAATATATGATGGGGCTTGGTTTTAAAGGGGGATATATGCCTGCAAAATATGAATGGAAATGGGATGTAAAGAAAAATCAGGATGCTATCTGGATAGGTGATGTGAATGCCGGTTTACAGGTTAGTTTTAGAGGGGCAAATTACTCTCGTCCTTTAAATACAAATTTTTACCAGTTAAAACCCCTTAATTTGCCTGTTTCCTGGTACAATAACGGTAAAGGAGGTTGTAAAATCCTTGAAATCAATCAGAATATGGTGTTGATAAAAACTTACAGCGGTAGTCGAACTATACACACCGGGGAAGAATTACAGTTTAACTTTAACCTGCTATTGACCCCATTTAAGACCCTTGATACTAAAAATCACTGGAAAAATCGATATTTTCATAGCTTTAAATCTTTAGATGAGATTGCTAAAACAGGAGCAAATGTAATTAATGTTCACCATGCTACCAGAATAAATCCTTATATTAACTATCCCTTTCTGAGACCAGAAGAGATGAAAAATTATATAGATGAAGCACATAAAAAAGGTTTTAAAGTTAAAATATATTATACAATTCGAGAGCTTTCCAATCATGCTCCTGAAATTTTTGCACTCAGGAGTTTAGGATTCGAAATATTTCCTGATGGACCGGGTGGTGGGTATTCCTGGCTGCAGGAACATCTTGGCTCAAATTATATAAAGGGATGGTTTGTTCCCAAACTAAAAGATGCAGCTATAATTAATAGCGGAATGTCTCGATGGCATAATTATTACCTTGAAGGTTTAAACTGGCTTACCAGAAATGTAGGCATAGATGGATTATATATTGATGACGTGGCATTTGACCGCACAACTATGAAACGTGTTAGAAAAATTCTTGATCGCAATCGCAAAGGAGCTTTAATCGATTTACATTCTGCCAATCAGTATAATCCGAGGGATGGATTTGCCAGCAGCGCCAATCTTTACTTTGAGCATTTTCCCTATCTGAATCGGATCTGGTTTGGGGAATATTTTGACTACAATTCTTCTCCAGACTACTGGCTTATTGAAATATCAGGTATTCCATTTGGAGTAATGGGTGAAATGTTGCAGGGTGGTGGTAACCCCTGGCGTGGGATAATTTACGGAATGACTTCTCGACTTCCATGGGCAGGTAATCCGACAAACATCTGGAAAGTATGGGACGAATTCGGCATAAAGGATAGCAAAATGGTCGGATACTGGTCTCCCTACTGTCCTGTAAAAACCAATCATAAAGATATACTTGCAACAGCCTATGTCAAAAACGGAAAAACACTTGTTTCAATAGCAAGCTGGGCAAAAGAAAAGGTTAATTGTATCCTTAAAATAAACTGGAATTATATAAGAATTAATCCTGAAAAGGCAGTAATTTCAGCTCCTTTTATTAAGGATTTTCAGAGTCAGGCTATCTTTAAACCAGATGACGAAATACCTGTTCAATCAGGTAAAGGATGGTTACTAATTATTAGTGAAAGATAATTATTTTTACTTAATTAAAATCTTTATTTGCTCATTTATTTATAAAAAGGAGATTTCATATATGAAACGCAGGATTTCTTTTTACGTTTTGTTCATTTTTATTTTTACCTTTTCATATTCCAGAGCTCAGGTTAAAGATCGGTCTTTATTAACCCTTGAACGAATATTCAGCTCAAGAGAGTTTTCCCCTGAGCGTTTTGGGCCTGCAAAATGGTTCAATAACGGTAATGGTTATACAACACTGGAACCTACAAAATTTGCCCCCAATGGAATGGATATAGTACTTTATGATAACGAAACCGGAAAACGCAGAATACTGGTATCAGCAGACAAATTAATTCCGGCTGGAAAAACTTCTCCATTAAATATCAGTAATTATTTCTGGTCATCTGATGGAAATAGATTGTTGATATTTACAAATACAAAACGGGTCTGGCGTAGGAATACACGGGGTGATTACTGGATTCTTGACCTCAAAACCGACGAACTCTGGAAACTTGGAGGTAATGCTAAGCCTTCCACCCTGATGTTTGCCACATTTTCCCCTGATGGGAAAAAAGTAGCTTATGTCTGTGAAAAAAACCTCTTTGTTCAGGATTTAACAAATAAACAAATAACTCAATTAACATCAGATGGTGGTAAAAATATTATCAACGGGACATCTGACTGGGTCTATGAAGAGGAATTTTCACTCAGAAATGGATTTCGATGGAGCCCCGATAGTAAGCTAATCGCATACTGGCAGTTCAACACCGAGGGAGTAAGAATTTTTTATCTGATAAATTATACCGATTCTCTCTATCCAGTACTCAAACCTATACCTTATCCAAAAGCAGGAACCACAAATTCTGCCTGTCGTGTAGGTGTTGTAAATGTTAATGGAGGTAAAACAATCTGGATGAAAGTGCCGGGTGACCCGAGAAATAACTATATACCACGAATGGAATGGGCTGATAACTCAAAAGAAATTGTTATACAGCATTTAAACAGGCTCCAGAACACAAACCAGGTCATATTATGTAATGCTTACACTGGCGAAGTTAATACAATATATACTGACCACGATGATGCCTGGGTTGAAGTTGTAAACAACATCCGCTGGATCGATAATGGAAAATATTTTATATGGGTAAGTGAACAGGATGGATGGAGACACATATATTCAATTTCAAGGACAGGAGAAAAGGTAAAACTTATAACACCTGGCTCTTTTGACATAATAAATATCAGCAGTATCGATGAAAAAAATGGATGGTTATATTACATTGCTTCACCTAACAATCCAATACAGCGGTATCTTTTCAGGGTTCCCCTCGATGGTAGTGGCAAATACGAGCAATTAACCCCTGCAGACCAGAAAGGTACCCATAATTATCAAATATCACCAAACTCTCGATGGGCTTTTCATACATATTCATCCTTTGATGAACCACCCATAACAGAGCTTATCAGGTTGCCTGAACATACAACAGTCAGAATACTTGTTGATAACTCAAAACTTCGCACTAAGGTACACGCATTAAAAAGATTACCTACAGAATTCTTCAGAGTTGATATTGGAAAAGGCATTAAGCTTGATGCCTGGATGATAAAACCCTATAATTTTGATCCTTCTATGCGTTATCCTCTTCTTTTTCATGTATACGGTGAACCGGCAGGTCAAACTGTTCTTGATAGATGGGGTGGAACTCGCTATCTGTGGCATCAAATGCTTGCTCAGCAGGGTTATCTCGTAATGAGTGTAGATAATCGGGGAACACCAGCACCCAGGGGAAGAAACTGGCGAAAGTGTATCTACAGAAAAATAGGAATTATTGCCTCTATAGACCAGGCAGCAGCTGCAAAAGCAATAATTAAAAAATTCCCATTTGTAGACCCTGAAAGAATTGGTATTTGGGGATGGAGTGGAGGAGGCTCGATGACTTTAAATATGCTTTTCAGATATCCCGATATTTATCGAACAGGTATGTCCGTTGCACCCGTTAGTAATCAGAGATATTACGATACCATATATCAGGAACGTTATATGGGACTCCCTGAAGATAACCCTGAAGGTTATAAAAACGGTTCACCAATTACTTTTGCTCATCAATTAAAAGGAAATCTACTTATAGTGCACGGAACTGGCGACGATAATGTTCACTTTCAGAGCACTGAAGCTGTTGTTAATGAATTAATTAAACATAATAAAAAATTCACAATGATGGCTTATCCTAATCGAAGCCACGGAATATATGAAGGGAAAAATACTACTAAACATCTTTTTGAACTATTAACACGATACTTAAAGGAAAATCTTCCTGCTGGTCCAGTAGCAAAATAATAAAACATAGAAATTAAATTACCTTTAATAAAAATAGGAGGAGAATAAAATGAATTCATTACGATTATTTTCACACGTAAAAATACCGTTTACACTGTTTATCATTTTATCTATCATTTTTGTTAGTGTTCCTCTTTTTTCACAAAAAGTAATTAAATCTACTCCGCCTGAACTCAGGTTAAAATGGTATGAAGACCATCTTGCTATGAAAGAACAATCGAAGTTCAAAAATTTGAAATGGCAATTCTTAGGTCCAACAAATATAAGTGGACGATGTACTGATATTGCAGTTGTATCACCTAAAGGTAAAAATTACACTATTTACGCAGCTTCTGCGTCTGGTGGTGTCTGGAAAACTGTTAATGAAGGAACAACCTGGGAACCTGTGTTTGAAAATGGTCCATCAACATCCGTGGGTGATGTAACAATTGCACCTTCCAATCAGAATATTGTCTGGATAGGACTCGGAGAAGCAAACATTTTCCGAAGTTCAATGGCAGGTGCAGGTGTATATAAATCCACAAACGGTGGTAAAACCTGGAAATATATGGGGCTTGCAGGCACTCACACAATTCCAAGAATTGTTATCCATCCGAAAAATCCGGATATTGTTTATGTTGCAGCATCGGGACACGAATGGACTAATAACAAAGAACGGGGCGTCTATAAAACAACCAACGGTGGTAAAACCTGGGAAAAAGTTCTGTATATTAATGAAAAAACAGGTGCTATTGACCTGGTGATGGACCCGTCAGACCCAAACACACTTTATGCAGCAACCTGGCAGAGAATAAGAAAACACTGGAATGACCCGAGAAATGAACCAGGATACTCAGGTAGCAGTATCTACAAAACAACTGATGCTGGTAAAAACTGGAAAGAAATAGCAAACGGTCTTCCCCCGGCAGAATATAGAGGAAGGATAGGTATAGATATATCGAAATCCAATCCGAATGTTCTTTATGCTTTCATCGATAACTATGAACTGGCAAAAAAAGCAAAAAAAGGTGAACTGGATTCTTATGGACGCCCCAAAAAAGGCACAATAAAAGGTGCTGAAGTCTACAGAACAGATGATAAAGGAGAAACCTGGAGAAAAGTAAGCCAGTCTAACCAGTATATGGAACGTCTTTCGGCGACTTATGGATGGGTATTCGGTCAGATTCGAGTTGACCCTAATGATGAAAATACTATTTATGTTATGGGACTTGCTTTGAACCAGTCAAAAGATGGCGGAAAAACATTCCATCCTCTGAGGGGAATGCACGGAGACCATCACGGCTTGTGGATTGACCCTGATAATTCAAACTACCTCGCTAATACTAATGATGGTGGTGTTTCCATCTCTTATGATGGGGGAAAAAACTGGAGAAGTTTCACAACCAACCTCCCGGCAGTTCAATTTTTTAATATTGCCTATGATATGGACAAACCCTTTCATGTTTATGGTTCTATTCAGGACCACGGTAGCAGAAGAGGAATTGTCGACCTTAGCAGGGGCAGAGACCAGATTCCTGCTGTCGAATTTACAAGTGCTCCCGGTGGAGAAGGATGCAGTCATGCTGTTGACCCCACTAACCCTAATATTGTTTATTCTGCTGGATTTTATGGCAGAATTCAAAGGTCGGAACTTGTAAACGGCCAGTGGAAAACAGTTTCAATAGTTCCAAAAGTTAAAAAAGGTGAACCACCACTCAGGGGACAGTGGAGAGCACCATTTATTATCTCTCCCCACAACCCGCGTATTATTTATCATGGTATGCAATATCTATTTCGTTCAATGAACAGGGGAGATTCCTGGGAAAGAATAAGTCCGGACCTCACGTATAATGATAAAAATGAAATGGGCGATATTCCATACCATACAATTTTTGCAATTTCGGAATCACCATTAAAATTCGGGCTTATATATGTTGGAACTGATGATGGAAAAGTTCACATAACAAAAGATGGTGGAATCCACTGGACTGAAATAATGGAAGGACTGCCCTATAGAAAATGGGTATCCAGCATCTGTGCCTCTGCTTTTGATGAAGGTACAGTATATATGTCGCAAAATGGTAAAAGAGACGATGACTTCGCCGCATATCTGTGGAAATCAACCGATTATGGTAAAACCTGGATTGATATTTCTAATAATATTCCCTGTGGTCCGATTAACGTAATAAAAGAAGACCCGAAAAACAAAAATGTACTGTATGTCGGAACAGACATTGGAGCTTATGTTTCAGTAAATGGCGGAAAAACCTGGCATATCCTTGGTGGAAACCTTCCCTCTACTTTTGTCCATGACCTTATTATTCACCCGCGAGATGACATCCTGGTCATTGCAACCCACGGAAGAGGGATGTTCGCAATGGATGTTAGATACCTGCAAAAACTAACAGAAGAAATACTCAGCAAAGATGTTCATCTGTTCAAAATCGAACCTGCTAAATTACCCAGATGGAGAGGAAGAGGCAAAATAAATGGAATCATAAATTATTATTTAAAAGAACCTCAGAAGGTTTCAATTACAATAACAGATAAATCAGACAAAACTATAAAAGAGCTAAAAGCAACCGGCGATGCAGGATTAAATGTGGTTATATGGGATTTAACAACAAATGAAAACAAATTTGTAAAACCCGGTATTTACAATGTAAAAATTTCCGCTGGAACTGTTAAACTGGAAGAAAAAATTGAGGTTAAAAAATTCAGTTTATAGAATCATAAATTTAAAAATGCCTGTCCTGTTGTTTATTCACAGGACAGGCAGTAATCTACCCGACTGAAGCAATTTAAATGATGAAAAACTTTTACAATAGTTTTTAACATTATTTATATGGGAAGTTAACTATGAAAAAACAGGGTAAAACTCGTAGAGATTTCTTAAAAATTACAGGTGCTGGTGCAGCAGCATTAATTCTGCCTGATTATTTTATAATAAGCAAAAAGAATAAAAAACAACCAAACATTCTGTTCATTATGTCTGATGACCATACCTGTCAGGCTATAGGATGTTATGGAAGCAAAATTAATAAAACACCCAATATCGATAGAATCGCAGAAGAAGGAATACGTTTCAATAATTGTTTCTGCACCAACTCAATCTGTGCACCAAGCAGAGCTGTCATTTTAACCGGTAAATATAACCATATTAATGGGGTGATTGACAATAGTACCGTTTTTGATAACAGTCAGGAAACATTTCCTAAAATATTACAAAAAGCAGGTTATCAGACAGCAATTATTGGTAAATGGCATCTTAAAAGCGAGCCAACAGGTTTTGATTACTGGAATATCCTTCCCGGGCAGGGAGACTATTATAATCCCGACTTTATAGAAATGGGAGACAGAAAAAATTATATCGGATATGTTACAAACCTGATAACTGATTTTTCTTTAAACTGGTTAAAAAATAGGGACACTGAAAAACCTTTCTGCCTGATGATGCATCATAAAGCAACTCATCGAAACTGGATGCCGGAAACAAAATATCTGAACCTATTTAATGATGTAAACATTCCAAAACCTGAAACTTTTTATGATGATTACAGAACCCGCAGTGATGCTGCCCGACAACAGGAAATGTCTATAATTAAAAACCTTAATTATGCCTGGGATTTAAAGATACCAGCAACCGGTAAAAAAGAAAAACTAAACTGGGGTGAGAGAGCCCTCAATAATAAATTGAAAAGACTTACAAAAGAACAGCTGGAAGCCTGGAATCAGGCTTATGGTCCCAAAAATGAAGCCTTCAAAAAGGCAAACCTAAAAGGAAAAGACCTGGATGATTGGAAATATCAAAGGTTCATTAAAGATTATCTAAGATGTGTTGTATCAATCGATGATAGCATAGGTAGAATTTTTGATTATCTCGACAGGACGGGACTTGCTGAAAATACTATAGTAATCTATACATCAGATCAGGGATTCTATCTTGGAGAACATGGATGGTTTGATAAAAGATTTATGTATGAAGAATCACTCAGAATGCCATTAATCATCAGATACCCTGAAAAAATAAATGCTGGAACTGTAAATAATGATATGGTTCTAAACCTGGATTTTGCTCCAACATTCCTTGATTATGCCGGGGCAGATATACCTGAAAGTATGCAGGGTCACTCTATGAAACCCATTCTAAGTGGAAAAACACCCGAAAACTGGAGAAAATCTATGTATTATCATTATTATGAATACCCTGCAGTTCATAGCGTGAAAAGACACTACGGAATAAGAACTCAACGATACAAACTCATTCACTTTTATTACGATATAGAAGCATGGGAACTATATGACCTGAAAAATGACCCCCATGAATTGAATAATCTATATGGTAATCCTGAATACAAAGACATTGTTAAAAGACTCAAAAGGGAACTGAATGAATTAAGAAAAAAATATGGAGATTCCGATGAATTAACCAGAAAGTTCTTAAAAAAAGCACTGAACAAAAAACGATAGTGGAGTTCTAAAGATAAAAAGATATATCGAACTAATGAGAAATTTTCATAGTCTTACTGTCAAATAACTCATTAAGATGAAGGTTACACCTGGGGCTCCAACCGAATACTTTTTCCCATACTTCTCTTGTTTCCATACAGAGATATACAAATATATTATTGTTATATTCATTTAACCATTTAAGCATCTTAGAATAAATAGAGGTTCTTACAGGTTTAATATATCTGAATTTACCATCAGAACAGGGTATATGTTCACCATAAAGAATCTTACTTTCTGGAAATCTATCCTTTATTATTGGTTTCAGAGAAGGAAAATACCTGAACGTCCCAAGACTTATCCAGGCGATTGAAGAAGGTTCAATTTTTTTAGATATTTTATTTATTATATCATAATATTCGTTTTCCCAGCCTTCATAGTGTATAATCGGGTCAAAATGAAAGCCAATTTTGTAACCGGCATTCTGACATTTTAATGCAGAATCTATTCTCTCATCAAGAGATGAACAATTCTTTTCTTCGGAATCAATAATAGATTGAGGATTTAATGACCACGAAATCACAGTTCTTCCCTGATGGTCTTCATTTAACAGACTATCTATCTTACTGGATTTTGTTTTAAGTTCAAGAATAGCATTTTTTTTGTCTTTAAATAAATTTATAAGTTCTTTATTAATGTTCATTATTTCATCGAGAGCAATACTATCTGTAAATTCTCCTGTCCCAATCCTGAATTTATATTCTGGATAGCGAGCTAATAGTTCCCTGAACTGAACAATAAAATCCTCATAATTAACATATATACTTGTAAATGGATTATTAATATATCCCTGTAAAAAACAATAAGAACAGTCAAAAGGACAATTTTCAGCAAAAGTAGCAACATAATAATTACAACAAATTAAACCCTTAGTGCCGGGGCATTTCTTAATGATTCTACCCTTATGTTTTCTGATATAGATTCTCCTCTTTGAATGATTTATAAGTTCATTAATATTATAATAAGTATCAAATTTTTCATTTTTATCACTATCTATAATGATAACTTCAGCTCCATTCAAATTCTTTAAGATTCTCTGTGTGAAGGAGTTTTTTAATACTTCTTTTTGAATTAAAACGAGTTCTGGCTTAAATTCAAACATAGTTCATCTTGAAAAATAATAAGCATGAAAACTCAGGTGGTCCCAGTAATGAGCAGCCCAGTAACTCCAGTTATGCTGACCGGGATATTCATTATATATATGAGGAATACCCAGCTGAACAAGGTAATCGTGAAGCTGTCTGTTATCATTCAAAAGCTGGTCCTGCTGGCCACAATCAAACATAACTTTAACGCCTCTTAAACCATCTGCAACAGATAAAACTGTATTAATTCTTCCTGCACTTAAAGCAGAAGCAGAATTAAACATATCGCTGTGTCGGGCTGCAATATATAACGCTCCACCACCACCCATACTAATACCACCAATACCTCTATTTTCTTTATCGGTAAACGTATTAAAAGACCTGTCCACAAGGTCTATTATCTCCAGAACATAATCTTCATACCTTTTGGTAGTGTCAATAGGATCATTAACATAGGGATGGGTTCCTGCTGCAATTGACACAATATACATCTCAAATTCTACAGCACCAGTAGAAAGGTCTGCTCCAGATGACCAGTTATAGGCATCTGCTCCATATCCGTTTAAAAGGTAAAGAACCGGTGAAGGCTTCTTCTCGTTCCTCGGCGTAAATACTAAAAACAGACTCTCCTGCGAAATTGATTTACTATTAAACCTGTAAATAATTAATCTCTCTTTATTTTCTTTACTACAATTAATAAAAAATGTTATATCGAATAAAATAATTAAATATATATATATTTTTTCATTTTAACTTAACTCTATTATAACATTTCAAGAATTTTTCCAAAACTTTCATTATGATACAGGTAATTAATAGCTTCAATCGCTTCTTTTAATTTTTCTTTTCTGTCTACTGAAAAGTTAAAATTTATAGCATTTCCCTCAAGAAACTCCGGAATAGACAACCTGATATAACCAGGAACCTTTATTGAATTTAGTTTCCCTTTTATTTCCCTTTCTTTCTTATATAACACTGGATATCTATTTTCCTTAACGATTTGTTTAATTTTTTCCAGTTTCTGGGAATGGGTCAACTTTTTATTTTCTTGTACATCCTTTATTCCACTAATTGACAGAAATTTTTCTAAAGTTATATTGTCTCTATGAATTATCTCTTCAAGATAAGTAAGGATAATTCTTAGATTGGAACCCTTCATTTTTAAGCTTTTCATCAAACTGTAAATCAGAGTTAATTCCGAAGGTTCAAAACGAAAGAACTGTTTTATAATGTTCGGATGTAAGTCATTCTCCACAATGTAATCTTTTATATTTTCATCAAGCTTACATAAATGAAAATACACATCAGAATAATATCCACTTATATTAAACAGCGGAAAATACTCTCTTATAACATCAGCCTTTTTTAAAGAAAAATCATTTACAAGCTTGTTTAAAACAATTGATATTTCAACAATATTTAATCTGTTTTTCTCAGTAAGAGTATCGTAAAGTTTCTTCTGGAAAATGTTATACTCAGTAATATCTTCAGAATTATAAATAATAGACTCAAATTTCTGAATGCCGATTTTCATACCCGCAAAAACTCTTTTTCGCCCATCCACAACAATTAAATTATCCTTTTTTTTATAAAGAATAACAGGCATAAAAATACCAACTTTTTTAACCGATGAAATTATATTCTCATTCACACCAGGATAAGCAAAATCGAATAATTTATCTTCTAAGTCAATCTTTGAAATATGGACTTCCTTAAAAATTTTATTCATTATATTTCCATTTTTTTATAATTTTGAGATAATATTCAGCTTCTTTATATTTTTTTCTTTTCTTGAAACCATTAACAAGGATTTCGCACTTTCTAATCAATTCTTTCACAGCCAGATTTTTTTGTCGGGGTTCAAGGCTCTCATTCTTTAGTAATTTTTCAATTGAGTAAACTCTAAATCTATCATTTCCCCAGTATTTATGAGACAGCTGGTCTTTATGTCCTCCATATTTTATTATTAAAGGTTTATCAATAAAATGAACAGGATAATCCTTTGAAATCCTCAACCAGAGGTCATAATCCTCACAAACCTCCAGATTCTCATCAAAATATCCAACTTTATCAAAAATTTCTCTTTTTATCATTACAGATGAGGCACTAATAATACACATTTCAAGAGATTTCTCAAATAAATCACCGGAAAACTTTTTATGTTTCTTGCGGGGATTAACTCTCAAACCATTTCTTATCCAGATTTCATCTGTGTAAGAAATATGAAATTCGGGATTTTTTTTCATTTCATCAAACTGTATTTCAAGTTTTCTTTTTTTCCATAAATCATCAGAATCCAGAAAACAGATATATTCTGAAGACGATTCCCTTATACCTCTATTTCTGGCAGAGCTAACCCCTCTGTTGTTCTGATATATATATTTTAATTTACCAGAGTATTTTCTCAGCTTTTTCTCTGTTCCATCAGTAGAACCATCATCAACAACAATAAGCTCATAATTAGAGAAGGTTTGAGCTAAAACAGAATCAACCGCATTACAAACAAGGTCAGTCCGATTATAGGTTGGAATAATAACGCTAACATCCGGCATTTTACTGAATTACTGCAAAAATTCTTGCCTGACTTCCAGAAGCATTCTCTATTTTAAGAGGCGCAATTATCAGAAAAAATCCTTTTGCAGGAAGTTTATCAAGATTTGCAAGATTTTCCAGAATAAATTTTCCTGCTTTCATAAGAGTATGATGAACAGGAAAATCCTTTGAAAGTCCATAATCACCACTGAGATTATCTATTCCGACCCCTTTGATGTTTCTTTGATTTACCAGAAACTCTACAGATTCTTTCGAAAAAGCTGGAAAATGGAGATTACCTTCTTTATCAGCATTTTTATACTTTTCATAATCGTTCCAGTATTTACTCCATCCGGTCTTCAACAGTACTATACTCTCAGGGGGAATAGTCCCGTTTGTTGTTTCCCAATCAGTAATATCCTGAACTGTAAGAAGATAATCGGGGTTTTTGTCGCATTTTTTCTCAATATCTATTAAGATACCGTCCCCGAAAAGTTTTTTAGCATCAAGTTTATCAACAGTCAATTGACCTTTTTCAAAGTGAGCAGGAGCATCAAAATGTGTGCCAAGATGAATCGGCGTTGAATAGGCTTCTGAAAGAACACCATCCTTCTCATAACCCGCAATTATGGTCATTTTAAAAGGAAAATAACCAGCTCCAGGCCAGTATGGATTCTTTTCATTAAGGTTGTAAGTAAGGTCAATAATATTTGCCTTTTCAAGCCAGGTATTATCAAGTTTTGTCTTAGCACACCCCGATAATAGAAAAACAGATAAAATTACTATTAATACTTTCTTTGAAAACATCTTTCCCCTCCTTTCCTTTATTTATATCCAATTTAAAAATTTAATTCTGTAAACCAACACGTTCAGAATAGAACGTTAAAATCTCTCAGCCATTTAATAGTTTTATCTGAAAGTAGTCTTGAATTCAATTTACCATTTTTTATTATTGAAAGTTCATCAACTGTAAAAGAACAGGGGCCAAATACAACATCAAGGTGTCGTCCTTCTCTTCTACCACCAAATGAAATATTACTTCCCAATCCTATGTGAGCAGTTCCAAGGATTTTCTCTTCTTGAATAGAATCTCTGTAGTTATAAATTGTTTTATATGGTGAAATACCAAATGATATTTCCCCAATATACTCTAATTCTGGATATCCATCTATCAGGTTAATGAATTTTTTACATTCAGGTTCAATAAATATCCTATCATTTTTAACCTTAAAAATAGCTCTATTATTATCTTTAGATATTCCAAGATGTTTTACTTTAATATTAGAATAGAGATAACCATTAATACTCTCTTCTTTGAGTCCGAAAGAAATCTCTCCTGCAGGAAAGTTTCCTCCGGTACCCGGTTTACTATAATCTCCATCCTCAAAAAATACACCATTTACTTCTGCAGTTAGATATGTTTTTTCAGATGTAACAATAATACTTTTGACATTTTTAAGATGTTTCTTAAGATCCTCACAGATCAATTTTAGTTTTGAGGGTTCAGCAAGGCAGGGACCATCCGCAAGCATTTTTAGGGTTCCAGAATACGAGCACAACCTCTTCTTTAACCTGTGTTTGGCTATCCATCTTTCCCTTTTGTGCCATATTGAATTTCTCAGAAAAAAAATTATCACATTATGGGTATTATCAAGCATCTTCTCAAGGATTGTTTCTGGAATTACAACACCATCATAATCAATTTTTAATTCAGCAAAATTTAAATTCCTCTTTCTTACTAAAAGTTTTAATTCTTTAATTATATTCCTTCTGGATGATTCAAAACAGACTAAAACGGCATCATTATTATTAACACAAAGATAGCTAAAAAGAAGGTTATATAAGCCCTTAAATCTATAATTAACTTGATTCATAATTCTACATACAATTATTTATCTGAATATAATTTATTTTTTTCTATATTTTAAAGGAAAAATTTACTCTTTATATTTGTTGACTTATTAACTTTTCTTTAGTATATTCATATAACTTCATACAATTAAAAATCCTATCTAAAAAATGAAAAAGTAATGCTTTCAAAAGTATTAAGTTCAGCAGTTCTTGGAATTGATGCTTACATCATAGAAGTGGAAACAAACCTCGAAAGCACAGTTCCTTCATTCTCCACTGTTGGTTTACCCGATGGTGCTGTTAAAGAAAGCAAGGAAAGGGTTTCAGCGGCAATAAAAAATACCGGTTATATTTTTCCTAATAAAAGGATAACCATTAATCTTGCTCCTGCTGATATAAAAAAAGAAGGTTCCGCTCTTGATTTACCCATTGCTGTTGGTATTCTCGCTGCTTACGGGATAGTAGAAAAAGAAAAACTGGATAAATATATAATTCTTGGAGAATTATCTCTGGATGGAAGTTTACGGTCTATAAAAGGTTCTCTTTCAATTTCTATAACAGCAAAAAAAGAGGGATTTAAAGGAATAATTCTACCGGAAAAAAATGCTAAAGAGGCAAGTATTGTAGAAGATATTGAAGTATATCCTGTATCTTCTTTAAAAGAAACAGTTGAATTACTGAACGGCGAAAATAATCTTAAACCATATAAGATTGATGTTAACGAAGTTTTCAAAAGAAATATTGAATACAATATTGATTTTATTGATGTGAAAGGACAGGAACACGCCAAGAGAGCTCTGGAAGTAGCAGCTGCTGGTGGGCATAATATAATAATGATTGGTCCACCTGGTTCCGGTAAAACAATGCTTGCCAGGAGGATTCCTACAATACTTCCTGATTTAACTCTTGAAGAAGCCTTGGAAACAACAAAAATTCATTCGGTTGCAGGTTATTTACCGCCTGATTCAGCCCTTATAGCAACACGTCCTTTCCGGGCGCCTCATCACACAATTTCTGATGCGGGTCTTATCGGGGGTGGTCAAATCCCGAAACCCGGAGAAGTAAGCCTTGCTCACCATGGAGTCCTCTTCCTGGATGAACTAACCGAATTCAAAAAAAATGTCCTGGAAGTCTTAAGACAACCCCTTGAAGATAGAAAAGTTACAATTTCAAGAGCAACTTTATCCCTTACCTATCCATCAAGTTTTATGCTGGCTGCTGCTATGAATCCCTGTCCCTGCGGATATGCTACTGACCCTTATCACGAATGTTCCTGTACTCCTTCACAAATTCAAAAATATCTCTCAAGAATTTCAGGACCCCTCCTTGATAGAATTGACATTCATATCGAAGTGCCCTCTGTTAAATATAAAGACCTCGCGGGTAAATCTACAGGAGAATCATCAAAAACTATAAGGGAAAGGGTTAAAAAAGCAAGGCTCATCCAATATGAACGGTTCAAAAATAGAAATGATATATATAATAACGCTGGTATGGAAGCAAGAGATATAAAAAAATACTGCAAAATTGATTTAAAAAGCGAAGAACTTTTAAGAATAGCAATCACAAAACTCGGGCTATCCGCAAGAGCTTATAACAGAATCCTGAAAGTAGCAAGGACTATAGCTGACCTGGAAAACTCGAAAGAAATTGTGCCTGAATTTATCAGTGAGGCAATACAGTATAGAAGCCTGGATAGAAATCTGTGGCTGTAAACTTTAAAATACAGGAAAAAAAATATGGCCGATGAACAAAAAGGAACAAAAACCCTCGGGAGATTCTTTAAAAAAGGAGAAACCATCTTCAAAGAAGGTGACCTTGGCAATGAAATGTATATCATTCAATCAGGAAAAGTTGAAGTAGTTAAAAACGTAAAAGGGGAAGAAGTTGTACTTGCTACTCTTGATAAAAATGCATTTTTTGGAGAAATGGCATTATTCGGTGACCCTCATCGTTCTGCTACTATAAGGGCAGCTGAAGATACTACTATGGTTGTGATTAATAAAGAAACTCTTGAACAACAATTCCAGAAGGTCCCGGAGTGGTTCGTATCAATATTAAAAAAACTCGTTGAAAACCTGCGACAGGTAAATAAAACTCTAAAATCAAGGTTTAAATATGGTATTGACTTCTCATTTGCTAAAACTCTTTTGTTGATAATAAAAAAATACGGCGAACGAGAGGAAGGAGCTCTTGTTATGAAATTAAGCAAGGCAAAACAGGAACTCCAGACAGTCCTCAGTTTATCCAATACAGAATTCGCAGAAAAAATGAAGGAACTCCATTTTATGAAACTTGTTAAATTTTCGGTTCAGGATAACAAATTAATTGTCCCTGATGAAAGTAACCTTCGAAAATTTATTGTATTTCTTCGCTCAAAATCGCCTGAAAGCAATAAATCTGACACCGATATTAAAGAATTGCAGGAAGATAAAAAGTTAATCCTTTACTTTGAAAGAATGTATACTTTAATAAATAAAAAAAGGGAGTCCAATTAAAATGCAAAAACTCATTATTTTTGAAATAATATCATCATTAATCTTATTGGGGGGATTTATCTTTATATTCTTTCAGATGAAAAAGCTAAGAAAAACAAAAAAAACTATAGAGAAATTC
>QNDJ01000006.1 GCA_003644825.1 Candidatus Zhuqueibacterota bacterium
ATCTATCTGTATATATTTTTTTAATTCTTTCATTAAAACCAAATTCTATTGCAGGATACCTTATATAATCTAAATGAATTCCATCAATTCTGTACTTCTCGATTACCTCTTTTAAAACACTTATAATATAATCCTGAACTTCCTTATTATCCGGTGACAAGAAAATTCCTTCAATTCCCTTTTTTCTTAACTTTTTTTGTTTGAAATTAATCATTGAAATCCCATTATAATCTCTGCAAGCCCAGTCTGAATATATATTTATCAGATGATTTTTATCATCGGGTAGATTATCTGAAGACCAGAGATAAAAAATATTAAACCAGGCATGAATCTTTAATTTGTAGATTTTCGCAATTCTTATTATGTATTCAAGGGGGTCAAAATCAGGTGTTCCCTGTAAAACTTCAGCTCTTGGAACAAAACTACTGTTATAAAAGGCATCTCCTCTCCCGCGAACCTGGACAAATATAGTATTAAAACCAGCTCTATTTGCTGAATCCACTAACTCAGCTATTTTTCCCTTATCTTTAAGATGCTCTCTTGTAATCCATAAACCCTTTGTTTTCTTATATTCTTGAGAAAACAGCCCGGGAGTTATTCCTGAATAAAATAATATAGAAAAAAGAAAAAATAGAGTTTTTAGCATTATACAAAAAAAGCAACGGTGATGTTGCTTCTGAAATTATTAAAAGTTTAATTTTAATAATCCTATTTTTCTTTTTTATCTGTTTCTTCTTCAGTAGAAGTTTCAGGTGGTTTTTTTTCAGCTTTTTTCTTTTCCTTTTTCTTCTCTTTCTTTTTGGCTTTTTCTTCAGATTTTTTCTTAAAATAAGATTCAAATCCGACCAATTCGATATAAGCAAGAGAAGCATTATCGCCTTTTCTATTACCTATTTTTGTAATTCTGGTATACCCACCTGGCCTTTCCTTAAATTTTGGAGCGATATTATCGAAAAGTTCCTTGACAATTTCCCTGTTACGAATAAATCTGAGCACATGCCTTCTTGCTGCTAAATCTCCCCTCTTTCCAAAAGTAATAAGCCGCTCGGCAAAACTCCTCAGTTCTTTTGCTTTGGGAACCGTTGTGATAATTTTCTTGTTCTCAAACAAAGCCCCTGCTAAATTTGATAGTAGGGCTTTCCTGTGGCTTGCTGTTCTGCCCAGTTTTCTGCCTGATTTTCTGTGTCTCATTTTTTATCCATCTTCTACGTTTTCTTTAATATATTTATCTACATCCATACCAAAATGCAATCCTCTCTCTTCAAGGATTTTATTCAACTCTGTCAAAGATTTTCTGCCGAAGTTCCTGAATTTTAACATTGTTTGTTCATCTTTTCTGACAAGGTCTCCAATAGTATTTATTTTAGCTGCTTTCAAACAATTATGAGACCTCACAGAAAGTTCCAGTTCATCAACACTCATCCTTAACAGTTTTCTTATCCTTAAAACTTCTTCATCTATTTCTGGAGCTTCTTCTTCTTCAGGTTCAATATCAAAGTTGATAAATAACTGGAGATGGTCCTTAAGAATTTTGCCCGCAAACGTAAGGGCATCATCTGGTGTTATACTTCCATCTGTTTCGATCTCGATAGTGAGTTTTTCGTAATCTGTTTTCTGCCCCACTCTTGTATTTTCAACATAATATGCCACATTTAATATTGGTGTAAATATTGAATCTATCGGAATTGTCCCTATTGGCATCTCTGGATACTTGTTTTCTTCTGCAGGCACATAACCTCTACCCTTTCCGATTCTTAGTTCCATACTGAAATCAGCTTTATCGTTCATTGTACATACAATATGTTCAGGGTTCAAGATTTCAAAATCGGTGGTATTCTTCATTATATCCCCGGCTTTAAATACCCCGGGACCCTTCAGATTTAAAACAACTTTATCGGGACGTTTATTCAGCAGTTTAATTCTTACTTCTTTAAGGTTTAAAATTATCTCAGAGACATCTTCAACAACACCAGGAATTGTCGAAAACTCATGAAGAATCCCGTCAATACGGACAGAAGTTATTGCTGCTCCCTGTAACGATGAAAGTAATACTCTCCGAAGAGCATTTCCTATGGTTACACCGTATCCTCTTTCCAGTGGTTGAACAATAAATTTACCATACGTACTCGAATATGTAGATTCATCTAACTCTATACTTTCAGGCATTTGAAAATTTGCCCAATTCATTTGTTTTCCTCCATTTATTATTTTGAATAAAGCTCAACTATTAAACTCTCATTTACATTTACCGGTATATCCTCCCTCCTGGGATAATCAAGAAAAACACCGGTAAGTTTAGCTTTATCCAAAGATAACCACGGAAGCTGCTTACCTTCTCTTATACGTCTCATAGAATTATGAATTAATTCTAATTTTTTACTTTTTTCCCTCACTTTTATTACATCACCTTTTTTTAATAGATATGATGGTATATCAACAATTCTATCGTTAACTGTAAAATGACGATGACGAACCAGCTGTCTTGCTGTTTTTCTTGAAGGTGCAAAACCCAACCTGTAAACTGAGTTATCAAGCCTTCTTTCGAGCATTATCAGGAGATTTTCTCCAGTGATTCCTTTTTCTCTTTCAGCCTTCTTAAAATAGTTTCGAAATTGGGCTTCAAGAATCCCGTATATCATTTTTACTTTTTGCTTCTCCCTGAGTTGAATACCGAACTCAGATGATTTAAACTTTCTGGACTTCCCATGCTGTCCGGGTGAAAAACCCCTCTTCTCAAAAGAGCATTTATTTGTTGAACACCTTGTACCCTTTAAAAAAAGTTTTTCACCTTCTCTTCTACAAATTTTACAACTCGGTCCAAGATATCTTGCCATAGCAAATTAACTCCATTAAACTTAAACTCTTCTTCTTTTAGGTGGACGACATCCATTATGAGGAATAGGCGTAACATCCTTAATTGCAGTTATTACAAGTCCTGCTGCCTGAAGCGACCTTATTGCTGATTCCCGTCCTGCTCCAGGACCTTTTACACGAACTTCAACTTTTTGTAAACCTAAATCCATTGCTTCCCTGGCTGCTCCCTGGGCTGCCAGCTGGGCAGCAAAAGGTGTATTCTTCCTGGAACCTTTAAATCCCATCTTTCCAGCAGAAGCCCACGAAATAACATTACCTCGTACATCCGTTATAGTAACAATCGTATTGTTAAATGTCGCTTTTATGTGCGCAATCCCTTCAGGGTCAACCTTTTCTTTCTTTTTACCTTTTCTCCCTTTTCTGGATACTGCCAATTTCAAACTCCTTTATCTTTTCTTTCTTTTTGCTCCAATTGTTTTTTTCTTACCTTTTCTGGTTCTTGCATTTGTTCTTGTTCTCTGTCCTCTAACAGGAAGACCTCTTCTGTGCCTCAGACCTCTGTAACAACCAATATCCATAAGCCTTTTTATATTCATTTGAACTTCAGTGCGCAGGCTACCTTCTACTTTATACTCGTCCGAAATAACGTCCCTTATCCTTGCTACTTCCTCTGTTGACAGGTCATAAACCCTTTTATCAGGGTTAATTCCTGTCTTCTCGAGAATCTTCCTGGAAGATGAAAGACCAATACCATAAATATATGTCAAACCAATTACAACTCTTTTATTTCTGGGAAGGTCTACCCCAGCTATTCTAGCCAACTGTTCCTCCTTTTACAATTAACCTTGTCTCTGTTTATGTTTTTTATTCTTACAAATTACTCGAACTACACCTTTCCTTCTTACAATCTTACAATTATCACATATCTTTTTAACGGATGCTCTTACCTTCATTTCTTCACCTACTTTACAAATTGAAACTACTTATACCTGTAAATTATCCGCCCTCTTGACAAATCATAAGGTGATAATTCAAGAGATACTTTATCGCCCGGTAAAATCTTTATAAAATGCATTCTCATTTTACCTGAAATATGCGCAAGAACTTTATGCCCATTCTCCAGTTCAACCCTGAACATCGCATTGGGTAATGTCTCAGTGATTACTCCATCTACTTTAATGGCCTGTTCTTTTGCCAAATTTATACTCCCATAGTTAAAATTTCAGCTTTATTCTCTGTAATTGCTATTGTATGTTCAAAATGGGCTGATGGTTTTCCATCAGCAGTAACAACCGTCCATCCATCTTCTAATATCTTTATTTTATAATCACCGGCATTCACCATTGGCTCAATTGCAAATATCATTCCAGGCAATAATCTGGGTCCTCTATTTGGTGAACCGAAATTCGGTATTTCAGGTTCTTCGTGAGGCTTCCTTCCTATACCATGACCAACAAGCTCCCTTACAACTGAAAACCCTTCAGATTCCACCGTTCTTTGAATTTCATAAGAAATATCATATAAACGATTTCCAACAACAGCTTTTTTTATGCCATTATACAATGCCTGTTTTGTAACCTCCACCAGCTTTTTTTTAACACCATTCACTTTGCCTATAATGTAAGTTTTTGCTGCATCACTACAATATCCATCCTTTTCTACACCAATATCTATGCTTACTATCTGTCCTTCCTGAATAATTCTCTCGCCAGGAATTCCATGAACAACAACCTCATCTATCGAAATGCTACTTGCTGCCGGATAACCCCTATAATTTTTAAACCAGGGATTTGCAGCATTCTTCTTTATAAAATTCTCAATTTCCCGGTCCAGATCAACCATTCTCACGCCAGCACCAATTATCTTATCTACATGTTTAAAAGTTTCTACAAGAATTCTGCTACTTTCCTTCAGCAGTTCAATCTCTTTTTTAGTCCTTCTATATATCATCCTTTATCTTATTTATTATAGAAACAAAATTCTTATGAACCTCACTAATAGACCCATTCCCATCCACCTCAAACAGTTTACCTTTTTCCCTGAAAAAATCAACTAAAGGCTTTGTATTACTTCTATAAACTTTTAACCTTTCTTCAATAACCTCTATTCTATCGTCTTCTCTCTGGTAAATTTTACCACCACAAACCGGACAGATTCCATCTTCTGGAGGCGGATTAACAGCAAGATTAAAATCCTTTCCACATTTACTGCAAATCCTTCTATTGCTTAATCTGTTTGTTATTGTAGAATCATCTAATTTTATATTTAAAACTGCGTCCAGTTTTAAACCCTCATCAGATAAAAAGTTCAATAAAAATTCCGCTTGAGGAATTGTCCTCGGATAACCATCCAGTAAAAACCCTTTTTTACAATCATCCTTTTTTAATCTTGCTTCAACTATTTTGTTTATTACTTCATCGGGAACAAGTTCACCTTTTTCAATAAAATTAATAGCTTTTCTACCCAACCGGGTATTTTCTGATATCTCCTGTCTTAAAATGTCACCAGTAGAAATCTTTGGAATATCATATTCTTTTGAAATTAAATATCCCTGTACACCTTTTCCCACTCCTGGAGCACCCAGTAAAACTAACCTCAAAAATTACCTCCTGCCTCTTATTTTACCTGTTTTCATAAAACCATCATAATGCCTCATAATTAAATGGGACTCAATCTGCTGTAGTGTATCAAGAGCCACACCTACTACAATTAACAAACCCGTTCCACCAAAAATCGATGCAAAATTGTAACTCACGTTTGTCATCCTCATAATTATATAAGGAAAAATCGCTATCAGTGCAAGAAAAATTGAACCGGGTAAAGTTATCTTGGTCAAAATATTGTCTATAAAATCTGATGTCTTTTTCCCCGGTCTTACTCCCGGAATAAATCCACCATATTTCTTCATATTATCAGCAACATCAACAGGGTTAAAAGCAATCGCTGTATAAAAATATGTAAAAAATACTATCATAATACCATATATAATCCAGTAAAATACAGACTGAAAAGAAAACATCCTGGTAATACTTTGCATTATCTCATTTCCAGGGAAAAATGTTGTAACGGTCTGAGGAACAAACATTATTGCCTGAGCAAAAATTATGGGCATAACTCCTGCTGTATTAACTCTCATAGGAATATGTGTTGCCTGCCCACCATAAACTTTACGGCCTATAACCCTCTTTGCATACTGCACAGGAATTTTCCTTGTGCCCTGCGTTAGAAGAACAACTGCCGCTACCGTCACAAACATTACACCTATCAAAACTAACTCCGTTAATAATGCCCTGTTACCCTCCTTTAATTGATAAATTTCCCCAAGAAATCCAGAAGGATAACGAGCTATAATACCTATTGTAATTATCAGAGAAATCCCGTTTCCAATTCCTCTTTCGGTAATCTGTTCACCCAACCACATTATAAATACTGTTCCGGTTGTAAGTGTTATCATAGTTAAAAGTCTGAATCCCCAGCCAGGATTCGGAATAACTACAGCACCAGAACTTGTCGCAGGAATATGTTCCAGAAAAATACTTATTCCCCAGGCTTGCATTGCTGAAATCCCCACTGTTCCATATCTTGTATACTGTGTTATCTTTTTTCTTCCTTCCTCACCTTCCTTCTGGAGTTTCTGGAAATATGGAACAACTGCACCAAGCAACTGGATAATTATAGTTGCACTGATATAGGGCATTATACCAAGTGCAAAAACAGTTGCTTTTTGAAAAGCTCCACCAACAAACAAATCATATAGACCAAATAATGTTCCTGAAGAACCTATATTCCTGAAATATTCTCCCAACGCCTGGGCATTTATTCCAGGGCTCGGAATATGACCTCCAATCCGATATACTACAAATATCGCAAGTGTAAATAAAATTCTTCTTCTAAGTTCTGGTATTTTGAATGTACTTCTAAAACTATCAATCATAAACGTACTACCTTACCACCAGCTTTAACAATTTTCTCTTCGGCAGATTTGCTGAAAAAATTCGCCGATACCTCTAAAGGTTTATTTATTTCTCCTCTTCCCAGAATTTTAACAGGGAGTTTTTTCTTAATTTTTCTTAACTTCTTCAAATTCTCAACATCGACTTTATTATCAACAGAAAGCCTTTCAAGCTCTCCTACATTAATGACCTGGAACTCTTTTCTAAAAATATTTTTAAACCCGAATTTTGGTAGCCTTCTCTGAAGGGGCATCTGTCCACCTTCGAACCAGGCTCTAAATTTATATCCTGACCTTGATTTTTGCCCCTTATGCCCCTTACCACATGTTCCACCCTTTCCAGAACCAGGTCCTCTACCCAATCTTTTTGTCTTCTTTCTTACACCTTTTAAACTTTTTAAACAGTTTAAATTCATCATCTTTTACCTTAATCTACTTCTTCTACTTTTATTATATGCCTAACCTTTTCAATCATGCCCCGAATTTGCGGTGTATCTTTATGTTCTACTGTATGCCGAATTCTTTTTAATCCAAGAGCAGCAATAGTCTTCCTCTGCTTCTCTGTTCTACCTATTATGCTCTTAATCTGCTGTATTCTCAACTTTTTAGCCATATCTAACTCATAATTTTTATATTAACCATAAAGTTCTCTAATTGTCATTCCTCTTCTTCTTGCAACAGTAATAGGGTCTTTTATTTTTTTCAAACCTTCAAATGTCGCTTTTACAACATTATGAGGGTTCGAAGAACCAATTGATTTTGTTAAAATATCCTGCACCCCCAGAACCTCCATTATAGCTCTAACCGGTCCACCTGCAATGATACCTGTTCCCGGTGATGCAGGCCTTAAAACAACCCTTCCAGCACCAAATTTCCCTATTATCTCGTGAGGTAATGTAGTTCCATTTAATGGAATCTTTATCAAATTCTTTTTGGCATTATCAATACCCTTTGAAATAGCATCTGTTACTTCATTTGCTTTTCCAAGTCCAACACCAACAATTCCATTTCCATCACCTACCACTACAATTGCATTAAAACCGAACCTTCTGCCCCCTTTAACAACTTTTGCTACACGATTAATATGAACAACTTTTTCTTTAAGTTCTAATTCTCCCGGATTTTTAATTTCTACTGCCATAATACCCTATTTTTAAAATATTAAACCTCCTTCTCGTGCTCCTTCTGCAAGAGCCTTAACTCGACCATGATACTTATATCCACTCCTGTCAAAAGATACTTTTTCAAATTTCATTTTTCGGGCTTTCTCAGCAAGCATCTTACCAACTATTCTACTGATTTCAATCTTACCCTTCTCATTTTTAAGGTTACTCTTTACTTCTTTTGACAAACTTGTTACAGTTAAAAGAGTCCTGTTATTTTCATCATCAATTAATTGAGCGGTAATATTCTTTAAACTCCTGTATACCGTCAATCTCGGTCGTTCCGCTGTACCGATTATCTTCTTTCTAATCCTTTTTTTATGTCTTTCTCTTATTCTTCTTTTCTCTTTATTAATATCTTTCATCTTAATTTACCCATCAAACTAAATTCCTGTCTTACCCGCTTTTCGTCTAATAATTTCTCCTTCATATTTAATACCTTTGCCTTTATAAGGTTCTGGTGGTCTTAATGCTCTTATTTTTGCAGCAACTTCCCCTACCAGTGCTTTGTCTATTCCGGAAACTGTTAAATTTGTTGGTGAATTTACTTTAATCTCTATTCCATCAGGTGGTAGAAATATAATCGGATGAGAATATCCAAGTGTAAATTTCACAGCATTTTTCTTTTTTTCTACCTTATAACCAACACCGACTATCTCAAGATTTTTTGAGAAACCTTCGGTAACACCCACTATTAAATTATTAATAAGGGTTCTTGATAAACCATGAATAGACTTATCCGCTTTAGAATCAGATGCCCTGAGAACTTTCATTCTATCTCCATTAATATCAAGTGAAATACTTGGATGAAGCATTAAACTTAGTTCACCTTTTGGACCCTTTACTTTTATCAGCTTATTTTCGATTTTCAATTCAACATCTTTCGGTATAACAATTTCTTTTTTACCAATCCTTGACATTTTTTCACCTACCATACATAACAAATAACTTCTCCGCCTACCCCTTTCTTTCGTGCCTCTTTATTTGAAAGAACACCAAGAGGAGTAGTAAGAATAGCAATCCCGAGATTGTTCATAACCCTCGGTATTTCCTTCTTTTTCACATACTTACGTAGCCCGGGCTTTGAAACCCGCTTAATATTAGTAATTATATTCTCGTTATTGTCATCATATTTTAAATAAATTCTCAAAATCCCCTGTTTGCCATCATCTATACTTGTATATCCCTGAATAAATTTTTCCTTTTGCAAAATTTTTGTAATTTCGAGTTTAATCTTGGATAAAGGTATATCCACTTTCTTGTGTTTTGCCCTCGAAGCATTTTTTATCCTGATAATGTAATCAGCTATAGGATCAGTCATTGTCATAATTTTATCTCCAAAAAATTACCAGCTTGCTTTAACTACACCCGGGATCTCTCCTTTCAGTGCAAGCTCCCTGAAACAAATCCTGCAAATTCCAAATTTTCTGTAATAACCTCTTGGCCTCCCGCATCTCGAACATCTGTTATATTTCCTTACCTTGTATTTAGGTGGTTTCTTATGTTTTGCTATTAATGATTTTTTTGCCAATTTAACCTCTACCTCTCTTTTTTTCTCTATTACCTAACTTTGAAAGGCATTCCAAATCTTTTTAAAAGCTCCAGAGATTCCATATCAGTCTTTGCTGTCGTTACAATTGCAATATCCATACCCCTGATTTTTTCCACTTTATCATAATCAATTTCCGGAAAAATTATATGTTCCTTGATACCCATATTATAGTTTCCATGACCATCAAAAGATTTATCCGATAGACCTCGAAAATCTCTTATTCTCGGAATAGCTACAGATATCAATCTATCAAGAAATTCATACATATAATCACCCCTTAAAGTAACAAAACATCCTATAGGGTTTCCTTTTCTCAATTTAAAATTTGAAATCGATTTCCTTGCCCTTGTTATCATAGGTTTTCGACCGGTAATTATCGATAGGTCTGTCGATGCAGATTCAAGACTCTTCGGATTACTTATTGCTTCACCAACTCCCATATTTACTGAAATTTTAGTAAGTCTTGGAACCTCCATTACATTCCCGTAATTAAAGGTCTTCATCATATAAGGTATAATTTCTTTTAAATATCTGATTTTTAATCTTGGTATATATTTATCCTTCATTCTTTTTTACCCTAAATGTTTGTTGCCAGCATTTCTCCGCAATTCCTGCATACTCGTACTATTCTTTTATCCTTTAATACTTTCTTTGCGATTCGCGTTTTTGAGTTACACTTTCCACAGATAATCATAGCATTCGATGCATGAATCGGTGCTTCCTTTTCAATTATTCCGCCCTGAGGATTCTTCTGAGAAGGCCTTGTATGCCTTTTTATTATATTTACACCCTCAATAAGAATCCTGTTTTCTTTGGGAAAAACCTTTAATACTTTCCCCTTTTTACCTTTATGAACACCCGAAATTACTATAACATGGTCATTTTTTCTTATATTCATAGTCCATCATAATACTTCTGGTGCAAGAGAAACAATCTTCATATATTCTTTTTCCCTTAATTCTCTTGCCACCGGTCCAAAAATTCTTGTTCCTTTAGGTTCGTTCTGGTCATTAATTAAAACAGCTGCATTTTCATCAAATTTAATGTATGAACCATCCTTCCTTTTATACTCTTTTTTTGTCCTGACAATCACTGCTCTTGAAATATCACCTTTTTTGACTCCACCTCCCGGAATAGCATTTTTCACCGAAACAATAATCACATCACCCACTCTTCCATATCGTTTTCTGGTTCCACCTAAAATTCTGATGCACATTACTTTTTTTGCACCAGTATTATCTGCTACATTTAATCGAGTTTGCTCCCTAATCATTTTTCCATCCCAAACCTTATTTTGCTTTTTCTATTATCTCAACTAACCGCCACCTTTTTCTTTTACTCAGGGGCCTGGTTTCCATTATTTTTACAAAATCCCCAACATTACACCTGTTTTCCTCATCATGAGCCATTAACTTGGTAGTCTTCTTAATATACTTTTTATAAATTGGATGTTTTATTTTCCTTTCAACAGCCACAACTATCGATTTATCCATTTTATTACTCAAGACAGTACCAATTCTGACTTTTCGTTTTCCTCTTGATTCTTTTTCTGACTTGTCCATATCTGTATATTATATTTTTTATGGTTAACTTTTACTTTCTTCAGACTCACTAATTACTTTTTTTTCTTCACGAATTCCAAGGTCAAACTCTCTCAAAACTGTTTTCAATCGGGCTATATCTCTACGAATAGTTCTTAATAACAATGGATTGTCCAGCTGCCTTGTTACTTTTTGAAACCTGAGATTTTCATATTCTTCGAGTAATTCCTCCAGCATTAACTCAATCTCTTTTCTCGGTAGATTTCTGATTTCGTGCATTCTAATCTTATTCACCTAACTCCTCCGCTGCTACAAACTTGGTTTTTATTGGGAGTTTATGAGATGCTAACCTCAATGCCTCCCTGGCTAAATCTTTTGGCACACCTTCTAATTCAAATAATATTCTTCCGGGTTTTACCACAGCAACCCAGAATTCCGGGGAACCTTTGCCCTTTCCCATTCTCGTTTCGGCTGGCTTTTTAGTACAGGGTTTATCAGGGAATATCCTTATCCATACTTTTCCACCCCTTTTAATGTGCCTTGTCATTGCAATTCTGGCTGCCTCAATCTGTCTTGCCGTTATCCAGCAAGGTTCCATTGCCTTTAAACCATAACTCCCAAAACTGATAGTAGAACCTCTTAAGCTTTTACCCTTCAGCCTTCCACGCTGTTGTTTCCTTCTTTTAACTCTTTTAGGCATTAACATTTAAATCACCCCTGAATTTCAATTACTTTTTCCCGGAAGAACCGAGTATTTCACCATTACAAATCCACACTTTCACACCAATTACTCCATAAGTTGTTTTTGCGATTTCAACAGCATAATCAATATCAGCCCTTAATGTATGTAAAGGTATTCTTCCTTCTTTATATTCTTCACTTCTTGCCATTTCCGCACCACCCAATCGTCCTGAACATCGGATTCTTATTCCTTCTGCTCCCATTCTCATTGTAGACATAATAGCTCTTTTCATAGCTCGCCTATAGGATATTTTACCCTCAAGCTGTCTCGCAACATTCTCAGCAACAAGATATGCATCCAGTTCTGGCCTTTTTACTTCGTTAATATTTAGTTGAATGTCTTTTTCTGTTAATGTTTTTAATTCTTCTCTTAATTTATCAACTTCAGCTCCTTTTCTTCCGATAATGATTCCTGGTCTGGCAGTATATATATTTAGTGTTATTTTTTTCAGAGTTCTTTCGATCTCTATTTTTGAAACCCCTGCTTTTGTAAGTCTATTTCTAATATATTTCCTTAGCATCAAATCCTCATTAAGCTTCTCTGCAAAATTCTTTTCATCAAACCAGTGAGAATCCCAGGTCTTTATTATACCTAATCTCAATCCAATCGGATTTGTTTTCTGTCCCAAATTATCCTCCCTTTATTAAACTTCATTCGAGACTTCTATATTAATATGACTCGAACGTTTTCTAATTCTTGTTGCTCTTCCCATTGCCCGGGGGCGAAACCTTTTCAGAGTAGGTCCCTGATTCACTTCAAGTTTTGACACAATAAAATCCTCAACCTTCACCTTCTTACTTCCTTCCTGATTCAAAAGGTTCGAAATAGCAGACCTTAATACATTCTCCAGTTCCCTTGAAGCAGCTTTTGGGCAAAAATGTAAAATATTTAGTGCTTCCTCTACCCCCTTACCTTTAATTAATTCGGCAACTCTCCTTACCTTTCGGGGAGAATGACGAATATATTTTCCTTTTGCTTTTCCAATCATTTTTTCCACCAGTATCTATTTTAAAGACGTAGACCTTTCTGTAACTCTTCCACTATGCCCCCTGTATGTCCTTGTTGGAGCAAATTCACCCAATTTATGGCCAACCATATTCTCAGAAATATATACAGGAATAAATTTATTACCATTATGAATAGCAATAGTATGACCAACAAATTCAGGTGATATCATAGAATTTCTTGCCCATGTTTTTATTACTTTCTTTGTGTTTGTTTTATTAAGAGCTTCTATCTTCTTTAATAACTTCTGGTCTATATATGGACCTTTTTTTACAGATCTTCCCATATTTTTCTCATTCTATTTTCTTCTTTTAATTATCAATTTATCCGATAATTTTTTCTTTCTTGTTTTAAAACCTTTAGCTGGCATTCCCCAGGGTGAACATGGATGCCTGCCACCTGACGATTTTCCTTCACCACCGCCCATAGGATGGTCAATGGGGTTCATTGCAACACCTCTAACCCTTGGCCTTCTCCCCAGCCATCTTCTCCGACCGGCTTTCCCATAAGAAACTATCTCATTATCAGGATTATCAAGAACACCTATTGTAGCCGAACACTCTAACCTTATCTTCCTTATTTCGCCTGATGGAAGCTTTACAATCCCATAATTATCTTCTCTCGCAACAAGCTGCCCCGCGCATCCAGCACTCCTTGCTATTTCCCCTCCTTTACCTTTCTTAAGTTCAATATTATGGATAAATGTCCCAACAGGAATATTCTTCAAAGGAAGACAATTCCCCGGTTTTATTTCACTTTCGGGCCCACTGGTAACATAATCATTAACCTTCAATCCCGATGGTGCTAATATATATCTTTTTTCACCATCAGCATATACGGTAAGAGCAATCCACGCTGTTCTATTCGGGTCATATTCAATAGATGCTATCCTTCCCGGAATTCCTGTCTTATCTCTCTTAAAATCAATTATCCTGTATTTTCGTTTATGACCACCACCTCTATGACGAACAGTAACCCTTCCTAAGTTGTTTCTTCCACTCTTTTTCTTTATTCCCTTCGTTAAAGACTTTTCCGGCTCTTCTCTTGTAAAATTCCCTATAATAGAAGTCTTATATCGTAAAGTCGGTGTAACAGGCTTATACTTTTTTAATGCCATTTCTAAGTTCCTTCGAACAATTCTATTTTATATCCCTTTTTTAAAGTTACTATTGCTTTTTTCCTTTTTTTTCTTCTACCCTGAAACCTTCCCATTCTTTTCAGTTTACCTTTTACATTCATAACATTTACTTTTTCCACTTTAACTTCAAACCGTTCTTCAATCCTTTTAGCAATATCTATCTTATTAGCTCTGGGGTCAACCTCAAAACCATATTTATTTTCCTTCTCAGATATCAAGGTAATTTTTTCCGTAACCAATGGAAACAATATCGTTTTTAATGGGTCTTTCATATCTAAAAAATCCTGTTTATTATATCTACTGCATCTTTTTGAATAAGTAATAACTCACTGTTTAATATATTATACGTTGAAATTCTGCTTGCATTATATAGCTGAAAATCTGGGATATTTCTACCTGATTTAAATAAATTTTCAGAATCTTTCCCCGTTAAAAGAGCAATTTTTCTTTCATCCCCACCCAGATTCCTCAAAATATTCAGCATATCTTTTGTTCTCGGTTTTTCAAAATCAAAACTTTCTGTAATTTTAACTTTATTTTCCTTAATTTTATAAACAAATGCCGACCTTCTTGCAAGTTTTTTAACTTTTTTATTAACCTTAATATTGTACTTATGCGGAACAGGGCCAAATACACGGCCACCACCCCTCCATATAGGAGACCTTATGGTTCCTGCTCTTGAACGTCCTGTTCCTTTTTGTCTGTAAGGTTTTGCACCACCACCTCTTCGTAAAGACCTGTTTTTTGTAGCAGAAGTCCCCTGTCTCTGCGCCGCAAGATAAGACTTAACTGCAAGGTAAATAGCACTATCATTCGGCTTTATATTTACTATATCATCCCTTATAACCACTTTTTCTTCAGAAACCGTACCATCTATTTTGTACACTGAAAATTCCATTAAACCCTCAAACTTTCCTTATTTCAATTAAACTATTTCTTGCACCGGGCACTGAACCCTTTAAAAAAAGAATGTTATTCTTTTCATCTATGTCAACCACTTCCAGGTTTTTTATAGTAACTCTTTTTCCTCCCATTCTACCCCCCATCTTCAATCCTTTAAAAACCCTGGAAGGAAATGATGAAGAACCTATTGAGCCAGGAGCCCTGAGCCTATCAGATTGACCATGGCTCTTTGGTCCACCACGAAAATTATATCTCTTCACAACTCCTGCAAAGCCTCTTCCCTTAGAAATACCCGTTACTTTTACTTTTTCACCCTGATGAAATATATTTACTCCGATTTCTTCGCCCAATTTATACTTCCTGTTTTCTTCTAACGGAAACTCCCTCAGGTATCTTAAAGGCTTTGTATTTGCCAGTTTAAAATGACCTAACATTGGTTTTGTCGTATGTTTTTCCTTCTTTATACAATAACCAATCTGAACCGCTCTATAACCATCCTTTTCCACACTTTTTATCTGAGTAATATAGCAAGGACCAGCTTCAACAAGAGTAACAGGTATACAATTACCATTCCTGTCAAAAATATTTGTCATTCCCAATTTTTTTCCTAACAATCCTTTCATATCAAACCTTTATTTCAATATCTACTCCGGCTGGTAGTTCAAGTTTCATCAAAGCATCAACCGTTTTAGAAGATGCATTATGAATATCTACCAGTCTTTTATGAATTCTTGTTTCAAACTGTTCTCTGGACTTTTTATCCACATGAGGTGACCTCAAAACAGTATAAATTGTCTTTTTTGTTGGCAAAGGAATAGGCCCTGAAATAACAGCACCAGTCGCTCTGGCAGTTCTTACTATTTTATCAGTCGATTTATCTATAAGGTTATGGTCATAAGCCTTTAATTTTATCCTTATTTTCTGTTTAGCCTGCATTTTTCAAACCTTATTTATTCTATAATTTTAGTAACTACGCCTGCACCTACGGTTTTACCGCCTTCTCTTACTGCAAACCTTAATCCCTCTTCCATAGCAATAGGGCTTATCAACTCAACCTCCAACTCAACATCATCTCCAGGCATTACCATCTCTACACCCTCCTTCAACTTCATCACTCCAGTAACATCAGTAGTCCTGAAATAAAACTGAGGCCTATATCCATTGAAAAACGGCGTATGCCTG
>QNDJ01000007.1 GCA_003644825.1 Candidatus Zhuqueibacterota bacterium
ATTATAAATTTCTACTGCTTTATTGATTGTTTTTCTATCTCTTTGAGAGGATTGAAACATCTGAAGAATTAAATATAAAGAATATATAGGATTTCGCATTGCCTTGGCCATATCCTTTGATATTCTCTTTAATGTTTTAAGCCTCTCATCTTTGATTCTTTCCTGTTCAAGAATCTTAAAATCACTCACCATTTTATTGAAAGCATCTCCAAGGAGTCTTGTTTCATTTTTGCTTTTTATTTCAAGGTGTATATCCCGTTCACCCTTTCCAAACCTTCCAAAAGCATCTGTAATAACCTTTATTGGTTCAGTAATTCTCTTTGCAAGAAAGTAAGACAGGAAAAAGGCTATAACAACAGACAGAAGACCAATATAAATCAGGGTATTTCTGAAGGAATTTATTTTACGTCTGGCATCATTCAAAGAATACACAATTCTTATACAAACATTGCCAGGACTAATACCCTTGACCGGGATTCCAAGGTCAATAACCGGCTCATTCCTGTAATATGTATTTCTTAAGATTCTATCTTCTCCTTTTAAAGAAAGAAATTTATCTCTTTCTTTATTAAATTCCTTCAGATATTCTTCCTCAAATTTGCTCGAAACAATATCATCTTTTCCTTCTCTCAATATTTCTGCAAGTTTTACCTCTCTTCTTGAAATAATGTTGTCCGTAATATTCTGAAGCTGGAGAACATTATCAGAAAGAATGCCGGGAACACTCAATAATGAAAACATATACAGCAAACTTGAAGCATTTTCCTTTGTTTCACTCATTACACTATTCTTATATGAGTTGAACAGAAAATAAAGGAGAGTGCTCCATATTATTAAAATAATGATACAGGAAGAGATAAATATCTGGTAATGGATTTTTCTGAAAATCTTTATTTTTCTCATTCTATAATTACTTCCTTAAAATCAGGTAAACTTAAGGGGCTTAATCTAAAATTCTTTATTCTGGGTGAAACTCCAAAATAAGGTGAATAAAAATTGAAAAAAATACAGGGGGTATCCTTTATCAACAGTTCCTGTATTTTTATGTAGACTTTTTCTCTTTCTTTTTGGTCAAATGTTGTTATCCCCTTTATTAGAAGCCTATCAACCTCAGGATTATTATAATTCATTATATTTTCTGGAAATTTTGAGTAAAATAATGGATACAGGGTTCCATCAGGGTCAAGAATCGAATTTTTAATACCATCTAAAAAGATGTCTGCTTTACCATTTTTGATGTATCTATCATATTCATTCCAGCTATCAAATGTAATTAAATCCACATCAAAACCAGATTTATTTAACTGCCTGATTATGGTATTTATCATCCCCTTACTTCTGAATGCAAATTCAGAGTAAAATGCAAATGTAGCTTTAATTTTCCCCTTTACCCCTGACAATTTTATATAACGTCTGGCAACGGGGGGGTCATATTTTTCCTGTTTCAGTTCTTTGGAATGCCCCAATATACCTGGTGGTAAAGGAGAATCTGCAGGTATCGCATTACCCTGGTTTATATAATAAACAATCTCTTTTCTGTTTATAGCTTTTAATGCAGCTTTTCTCAAATATATATTTTTAAATGGATTTTTCCTATTGTTAAAACATATACAGACAAGGGATATCGGTATATTCTTAAAAATAGATATATTGTTTTCTTCAAAAACTCTGAAATAATTACCTGCTACGGGGGATGTAACATCAATCTTTCCCTCCACCATAAGGTCATGCCTTTTCCAGTGCCTACAGATTTTGAATTCAAGACAATTTATGCGGGGGATTTTACCCCAGTATCTTTTATTTTTTTCAAGGAGTATACTTTTTCCTTTAATCCAGTCCTTAACTAAAAATGGACCTGTTCCTATGGGCTTAAATTCACCTCCATTCAGAAAACTATGCATTACCCTGCCTGATATAATACAGGATATAAAAGGGCTTGAAAGTATCTTTAAAAAGGGGCTGTAAACCCTTTTTAAATAGAATACCAGTTTATATTTTCCCTGAATTTCAATCCTCTGAAGGATTTCAGATAAAATCGAAGGCTCTAAATTTTTAAAATTATGATTGTTTAAAAAGTAAGGAGAAAAGGTATCATACACATCCCTTGAGGTTAGTTCTTCACCATTATGGAAAAGTATTCCCTTTTTCAGGTATATTGTATATGCTTTTTTATCGGAAGAAAGTTCCCAGGAATCAGCAAGGTTGGGTTTAACAGCAGATGTTTCATAATCAAAAGTAAACAGGGGCTCAAAAATCTGTGAAAATATCAGAGGGAAATCTACATACTGGGGTAAGAATGGGTTTAAATTTTCAGGTTCTACAGATATAGCATAAACTATCTTTTCTGGATTATTCCTGTTCAGTACATATACTAAAACTGCAACAATTACAACAAAAACAATTAAGAGGTAAAACTTTCTTTTCACGGATAAAATTTAAGAAAATTTTACCTCTTATGCAACCCAAAATTAATTGATTAAGTTATGCTATAAACCAAAGCTACTTACTCTTACCGTAGCATCCCCATTCATTACCCGGATAAACCACCTGGTAAAAGAAATTAAAGAACGCATTTTTACCTCCTTTTAGTTAAATCTATTAATTAATATTCCTTCTTTTCTCAGTCTTTTATATCTTTTTTTTCTATTTATTCTGTCCACAAAAGGATAGATTCCTTTAATCAGGAACTCCAGCAACAGTTTAGAAAGTTTTGCCCTCCAGTCCGGTATTCTGTATTTAAAACCACTGACATAATTTCCTTTTAATCTGTCTTTTATTTTTTCAAAAATTGGCGTTCCTTTGTATACTTCCATAGTTGGCTCAATGGATAGATTTCCGTTTCTAACGTGATGATTGGTTCTGAGAAAGTTCAGGAATTTGATATTTTCTTTCACCTCATTAAAGGATGTTTCATTATCAAAAAAGATGAAACCAATTTTATACGGTATATCAAGCTGGTCCAGGGTTTTCATTGCTTCAATATTTTTTTCAACGGTAGTTCCCTTATTGAATCTTTTAAGTCCTTCATTAAACCCGCTTTCCACGCCAATAAACACAGTAGCAAGACCTGCTCTTTTAAGGAGTTTGAATAAATTTTTTTCTATATCATTGGCTCTACACGCTATAGCGAAACCAACCTTAAGATTCCTTTTAAGAATATTCTCAGCAATTCCTACGGAATGACTTTTTCCATTTTCGCCGGGTCCGATAAACTGATCATCTATGAAGGTAAACCGAGTGAAATTAAATTTTTTATTCAGATATTCAATTTCGTCAACAACGTTTTCCGGAGACCTGCATCTCCATTTTTTGCCCGGGCTCAAACCATAAAAACTGGAGATTGAGCAAAAACTGCACCTTCCATAGCACCCTCTTGAAGTTATTAAGGTGATGGAACCTGATTCGAGGTAAACCTGCTTCGAATAATCTCTGGCAGGCCAGTTAAGAGAATCAAGGTCCTCAATAAGAGGGCGTGGTGGATTTACAACAATTTCATCACCTCTTCTAAAAGAAACTCCTTTTACACCTTCAAGAGATTCACTCTGTTCAATTCTTTCCACAAGTTCATTAAAAGTTTTTTCTCCTTCACCCCTTACTATAGAATCGATTTCTTTAAAATCTGTCAGAAGCTCTTTATGATTGAAAGTAGGAAAATGGTGCCCAAGGGTAATATGCCCCCGATAGCCTTCTTTTCTCAATCTTTTTATCAATTTAATACCCCTTGGAGCATTTATCTCAATAAGGGACAAACCAAGTATATCAGGGTTAAAATAGGCGATTATATTTATCAGTTCCTTTATAGAAAAATTCAAAATAGCATTATAACATATATGTACATCATGTTTTCTATCTGCATTACCCTTCAGGTAAGCAATACCGAGGATTTCAAACCTTGGCTTTTTGTGGTCGTCTGGTGAAACATCTAATAGGAATATCTTCATCTTCAAAATCTCTTAACCAATCAAATTTTCAACTAAAATGTAGGCGGGTAAAGTGTGTGTTAAAAGGGTTATTAACAGATAAATGGTATTTAATAAGTTAAAAAATCAATTCTAAATTTTTTTTATCCAGAAGTTAAATCTGATTTACTTTTTTCATCATATCTTCCAACAATAACCCTGGCTGGTCTGAGTAATATATTGTTTATTGTGTACCCTGTCTGTACCACATCCAGGATAACATCATCAAGTTCTTCCTGATAAACAGGCTTTACCATAATCGCTTCATGGAAATTATGGTCAAACTTCTCACCTTTTGAAGGAATCTTTTTTAAACCGTTAACTTTCAACATATTCTCAATCTTTTTGTATATAAGCTCAATTCCTTCCCTGAAGGATTGATATTCATCACTATTGTGTTTCATACACTTTTCAATATCATCAATTATGGGCAGTATAGATTTAAATATTTCTCTCTTTATATAGTTAGCAAGTTCCTCTCTTTCTTTTTCAACTCTTTTCTTGTAGTTTTCAAAATCAGCTTTAATTCTGAGGAACTTATTCTTATATTCATTAAAATCCTTTCCAGAATCAACATCTATTTTCTGTTTTTCATCATTACCATAATCTTCTTTTTCTAAAAATTGCTCCACAAAAATCACCTCTTAATATTTTATTCCGCTGATTTCAGCAAATTCTCTCAGCAATTTTTTCTGTTTTTCATTTAATTTTTCAGGTACCCTTATCTTTATATTAACGAACATATCACCTGTGGAATCTTTTGTTTTTACCCCCAGTCCTTTGAGTCTGAAAATCGATTCACTCTGTGTCCCCGGTGGAATTTTTAGGTCCACTTTTTTCCCGTAAATAGTTTTTATCCTTATTTTCGTTCCGAGTGTTGCCTGGATAATATTCAAAGGAATATCAACATAAATATCATTACCTTTCCTTTTAAAGAAAGAATCCTGGCTTATATGAATTTCCACAATCAAATCTCCAGGTGTACCACCAGCAATACCTTTATTTCCCTGTCCGGAAAGTCTCAATCTTTCACCGTCTTTTATACCAGGTGGAATATTCAGGCTTATTTTTTTTAAAACATTTACACTTCCTTTTCCGTTGCACCGACTACAAACTCTGGATATTTTTTTTCCTCTACCGAAACATACTGGACAGGGCTTACTGAATGCAAACGAACCCTTGACCTCCGAGATAGTGCCTCTTCCACCACAATTACTGCATATCTCAATGGAGCTGCCTGGTTCTGCTCCTGTTCCACCACATCGATGACATACTTCTTCTCTCTGAACTTTTATTAAAACTTTTCCACCTTCCACTGATGTTTTCAGCGGTATATTTAATTCAGAATATATATCTTTACCTTTCTGGGGTGCGTAGCTCTCCTGTCTTATATTTTCTCCAAAATCAAAAAACTGTGAAAAAATATCATCCAGCCCCAGATCACCAAAGTTTACTGAACTGTATCTTTTTCCTTTTTTGAATCCACCAAATATATCCCTCAGGTCAAATCCATTCATACCGGAGAAACTTCCTGAAGCACCAAACTTTCTTAACCTGTCATATTTCTCTCTCTTTCTGGGATCACTAAGGACTTCATAAGCTTCAGAAATGTCTTTAAACTTTTCTTCTGCCTGTTTGTTATTAGGGTTTTTATCGGGATGATATTTCTTTGCCAGCTTTCTATAAGCCTTTCTAATCTCATTCTGAGTTGCATTTTCATTAATTTCAAGGATTTTATAATAATCCTTCTGCGGCATAATCTCTCACCTTTTTAAAAAATATTATTAAAATATACATAACTCAAATAACATAGAAAAAAACCAAACTTATTTAAAATATCCTTATACGAACAGATTCCTTTTTCAATTTCCTGACATACAATGCACCTGTTATTATTAATCCTCCAATAAAAAACAGAAAAGCTGAAACCATTGCAACCAGAATTCTCGGAAAAACAAATATTAATAATCCAGCAACAACAAAAAATAGACCCTTTATTAAATACACCCACCATGGACTATCATTAAACAGGTAGAACCACATCGGTTATTACCTCCTTTCAATCGGAATCTTTCATTTATAGATAAGGGCAATCTTTATACCAGAATTTTCAGAGAGAATTAAGCTTGAAAAATGCAAAAATTTAAAAGAAATGACATTATGGCAATAAATAACGAAAGAATTATGTCATTATTGCATATTTTAGAGGTTTTTAATCAGTTTCAATTTTTTTTTTGATACTGCTATTTTCCTTTGAATGTCTTTTTTCTTGAGCACCAATGTGGTATGACAATCAATACAGTTATAGAGAGATACCGTTTCTCCACTACCATTAACTTCCTGTTCGCCAATATAAACAAGATTTTTATGAGAGCACATATTATTACACCCTTTTATTAATGTTATCGGCAGAGGATGAAAAAATATTAATCGAATTACAGCAAATTTTTAAATATTCCATTCTATAGATATATCTATTACCAGAATTGAATTCTGATAGGGGAAAAATACACTGGAAATCTCTGAAAAGACTAATAAGAAAAGAGCAGGTTTTGTAATAGAGATTGCCCTGCCACTTTTCTCACCTTAAAACTTAAATATATTCCCTTAATTTTCTCAATTGTTCAATCCCCTGAATATCCATATCCAGTAAAGGTATTTTTGCCAGGATGTTTACTTTTAACAAAGCGTTCAGGTGTTCTATGTTCTGAAGCTCAATTTTTCTTCTTTTCTCTAAAAAAGGTGAACCATTCTTAACCTCAGGAGTAATTCTGTTTATTATCAAGCCTGTTATTTCAATTTTGTATTTTTTAAGGAGTTCAACAGACATTTTCGTTTCAGCGATAGATAGCTTTTCAGGTGTAACAACAAAAATAAAACAGGTTCTGTTTTTATCTAACAGGATTTTTCTTGCAAGTTCAAACCTACTTCTTCTTTTCAAAAGCAGGGAAAGAAGTGGATCCTCATTATTTTTACCTTTTCTGCCGTAGATTCTATCAACCGATTTTTTCAACTGAACAATTTTTCTTCTTTTTTCTATAAGGGAATCTATCCAGACACCAAGAATTTTTGGTAAAGATAAAAGCCTCAGGGTATGTCCGGTTGGAGCAGTATCGAAAACTATATTATCATAGTTCAATTTTTTATTTTGAGTTATTTCAATAAACTTATCAAATATTGCAGCTTCCTCTGCACCCGGTGTAAGGTAAGCAATCTCAATCTGCTTTTTTATCTCTGAAATAAGCACAGGGCTGATAATACCAGAAATATCAGATTTTACCCTTCTAACATATTTTTTCGCCTCGAAGGAAGGGTCAATTTCAAGTGCATCAAGGTGCTCAGTAATAGAAAAAATACTTCTGCCTATCTTTTTATTAAAAACATCAGAAAGAGAATGGGCAGGGTCAGTAGAAACTAATAGAGTTTTTCTATCATTTTCGCTGATAAATAGAGCCGTAGCCGCTGCACAGGTTGATTTGCCAACTCCACCTTTACCACTAAAAAAGGTAAACTTTTTACCTATTACTTTTTCAACAACAGAAGTCATATCTCGCACATCTTTCAGAAAAAACCTTTGACCTTCTATTAATTCTTGATTCCCATCTGTCAATTTCTCCAATAAAATAAGGAAGAAGTTCCAGCGTATAATAAGACGCCGGTGTTGGGATACCAAGTAAATCCCCAAAACACAATATCATAAACATATCATTAAAGTCTTCAATCTCTTTTTCAAGAATACCAGCAGCCTGTTCTTTAAAGAATCCTTCAGCAAAATCAGAAAGATTTTCCTTTATTTTTAAAATAGTTTTCTTCATTTTATTTTCTGACAATCTTTAACATCTCCTCTTAAAACTTCAATAGCATGTGGAATTATAGCAGTCAGGGTTGTTACAGCATCCTTTACTCCATCGGGGCTACCCGGTAAATTTACAATCAATGTTTTTTTTCTTATTCCTGCAATACCCCTCGAAAGATATGCCCTCTCAGTTTTACAGGCGCCTTTCGCTCTGATGAATTCCGCAATACCCGGTGCCTCTTTTTGAATTACTTTTCTTGTTGCTTCTGGAGTATTATCCCTCGGTGAAAAACCTGTTCCTCCGGATGTAAAAATTAAATCAAGCTCACCTGAATCCGACCATTGTTTGAGAACCCCCGATATATCCTCCAATTCATCCGGAACTATCGTGTATCTGATAACAGAACAGGAAATATCCCTTAAGAGATCTTCAATAATCTTACCTGATAAATCCTTTCGCTCCCCCCTGGAGCATCTGTCACTGACAATAAGAGTTCCAGCTTGAAATTTCCCTTCCCTGAGAACCTCAATTTTATCTCCTACTTTTACCATTCCACCCCTCAATACTTTTGTGAAAATTCCCTGAGATGGTAAAATACAGTTACCCAGTTTCTTATATATCTGACAGGGGTCCTTGCATTCTTTTCCGATTTGAGTAACCTCGAGTAAAGCTTTTTCATTGCCAACGGATAGTCTGGTACCAATATTCAAGCTTACAAGTTCTATACCCTTTGTTGTAATATTTTCAGCGAATCCACCGCACCCGATTTTCATACCCGTTTTCTCAATTTCCTCAAGGCTTTCCTTAGCAAGAAGGCTCACCTGTCTGTGCCATTTACCTGCATGGGCATCTCCCTCAAGCCCGTAGTTCTCCCTCAAAACCCCTTTTTTTATATTTTTCTTCGAGGTTCCCCTTTTTTCACTTATACAAACAGCAATAATTTCACCCATCTATTTTTTCCCCCCTTACATAAGTCCCGCTTTTACCACCTCGTTTTTCAAGCAGCATAATGTCCCTGATTTCTATACCTCTATCATACATTTTACACATATCGTAAATAGTCAATGCTGCTATAGAACACGCTACCAGGGCTTCCATCTCGACTCCCGTTCTATCAAGGGCAGAAACTTCAGAAGTTATCAATACACCATCCTCTATAAAGGAAAATGATATACTTACCTCTGTTATTCGCAGTGGATGACAGAGAGGAATTATATCTGATGTCTTCTTTGCAGCCATTATTCCTGCAACTTTAGCCTGTTCAAAAACATCTCCTTTTAATATCTTCCTGCTCTTAATAAGGTCAATTATTGATTCTTTTAGCTTTACAATAGCCTTTGCTCTGGCAAAACGAAAGGTCTCATTTTTAGCACTTACATCAACCATTCCCCTCATCCTACCAGCATCTTCCTGAAATTCTCTTTTCACGGTTCTATCCCCCAATATCACTCATTATAAATTTATACCTTCTGGTTTTCTCCTTTGTGTAATTGCCCTTATTCAAAAGAAACTCATCTAACAATTTTTTTATCTCTCTTTCATTCTCGTTCTTCCGGACAATCTCTTTAACATTTATGTTAAAAGACGAAAAAAGGCAAGGATATAAATTTCCGCTTGCAGATAATCTGATTCTATTACAGTTATGACAGAAAAACTCAGTATTAGAGTTAATAAAACCGATGTATCCTGCCGCCCCCCTGATTGTATAATTTTTAGCAGGCCCATTTCCAACAAATTCTGATACAGGAAGAAGTTTACCGAATTTCCTCTCGATTTTTTCTTTCACCAACTTATTGGGCACATATCTATACTTTAATGTATAAAAATCGCTCACCGTAGGAAAATATTCTATAAATCTTACATAAATGTTGTTGTCGAGAGTCAGCTCTGCAAAATCCAGAACCTCGTCATCATTTATGCCTTTTAAAAGAATAGTATTCAGCTTTACCGCTTTAAAATCCGCACTTATAGCCTTTACAACTGACCCCCAAACTCTATCAAGATAATCAAAACCTGATATTTTTTTATATCTCTCTCTTTTAAGAGAATCAATACTTATATTAACTGTATCAAGACCAGAGTTCTTAAGATAGTTCAGCTTTTCTTCAAGCAGGACTCCATTTGTAGTCATCCCTATACTACGAATAGACCTGATTTCCTTAATCATAGATATCAGTTTTTCAATCTGTGGCCTTACAAGGGGTTCACCTCCAGTAAACCTGACTATACTTACCCCGGATAATGATAGAATACTCACAATCTTCGTTATTTCTTCATAACTGAGTATTTCACTGCGGGGCAAGAAATCCTTGTCCTCAAATGTTTGACAGTATACACATCTCAGGTTGCATCTATCTGTAACCGAAACCCTTAAATAATTTACTCTATTGCTTTTTATCGATCTCTCCATAACATCACTTCAACCTTTGTATCTTTATTCAATCGGGTTATATCTCGTTCAACAATCATAAAACCATTTGCATAAAGAAGCCCGGCTATATCACCGGAGCCATGATAGTTCCTTACAGGAGATACTTCGTATATATTATTTACTTTTTTTGCAAAGCATGGGATAAAGTTTTTCCTTCCGGGTTTGTTTTCAAAATCAGATATTAAAATTCCTTCATCTATTTTCAAAGATGTTCTTTTACCCATAATCCTATCAATAGCCGGTTTTACAAAAATCGAATAATTAAGAAATACAGAAACAGGATTTCCCGGCAAACCAAAAACAAGAGTTCTCCCCAGATGACCAAAAAAAGTTGGTTTTCCTGGTTTTATAGCTACCTTGTGAAAATCTTTTTCCACCCCACACTTTTTTAACATTACAGGCACCAGATCATAATCCCCCATCGATACTCCACCTGAAATAATCAACATATCACTTTGAAGACCCGCATTTATTTTATCGAACAGGCTTTTCTCATCATCAGTTGCTATACCAAGATAAACTGGACTCATTCCGACCGATAATAAAAGAGCACAAATCATCGAACCATTACTGTTATAGATTTTACCGTATTCATATCGAGCACCGGGCTCAATTAATTCATTTCCAGTACTCAGAATAGCAATTTCCGGTTTCTTGTAAACCATAACCTCTTTTTTTCCTGTTGATGCAATCAAGGCAACCTCTGGAGCCATCAATATTGTTCCCTTCTTTAGAACCACATCACCCGCCTTAACACTTTCACCTTTTAAACAGACATTTTCCCACTTACAAACGGGTTTTTTAACTTCTACCATTTTAGTTTCAAAATTGATACTTGTGTTTTCTATCATCACAACAGCATCTGCGCCTTCAGGCACCGGCGAACCAGTCATAATCTTCACACACTCTCCGTTATTCAATCTCCCATTATAAATTTTCCCGGCAGAAATCTCACCCACACATTTCAGGTTAACCGGCGCTTGAACTATATCCTCACTGATTACAGCATAACCATCCATAGCAGATTTATAGAATTGTGGAATATCAAAACCAGATTTTATATCTTCAGCCAGGACACAACCTATGGATTCAGTAAGAGGAACTCTTTTCACTCCAAGAATTTCAGCTCTGCTTAATACTATATCAAAAGCCTCTTCAAAATCAATCATTAAAAAACCTCCACTGATGAAGCTTTGAACGTTACAAAAACCTCTTCTCCGGGTTTCAGGCTTAACTTCTTAAACGAATCTTCCGTGATAAAAGATGAAAATTCTACTCCTGTATCCACATTCAATTTAATAAAATTATTTATCTTTCCTATATTAATTATTTTTCCTCTAAAGCTATTAAGGGCACTGGAAACCATACAATTCCGTGAAATAATTACATTCCTCGGATCAATAGCAATTCTTCTTTGTCCAGTAACATCTGTTACAACTTTTATCACAAACCCATTCTTGATAAAAGCATTTTTCGTTCCTTCACTACCATCAGTCAAATTAGCTTTAAATATATTCCAGAGCTGTGTATTCACAACCTTTCCCTCATTCATAAATATAACATTATCAGTTAATCTGAAAGCCTGATTTAAATCGTGAGTAGTCATAATAATACTCTTTCCACCTTTTCCTGCCCTTTTTTCAATAATCTCCTCTATTAAATCAGCTTCATTCCTATCAAGGTGAGCTGTTGGTTCGTCAAGAATTAACACCCTGGTGTCCAGAACAAGAGCACGAGCAATTGAAACCTTTTTTCTTTCACCTCCAGAAAGCTTCATAACCGATTCATCTTTAAGCCTCCATATTCCCAGTTCTTCCATAATAGACTTTGCCAATTTCTCCTGTTCCTTTTTCCTGATAGAACGATATTTCAACCCAAAAATAACATTCTTTAGCACCGTAGTCCTGAAAAGGTAAGGATTCTGCATCAACATAGTAATGTCTTTTCTTCCCAGATTTTCATTTGTTAAAATGACTTCTCCACTGCTCGGACTATCCAGAAATGCCAGCAAATTTAACAGAGTAGTTTTACCAGCTGCGTTAGGACCATAAATTACGTAAAAATATCCATTTTTCAACCTCAGCAACGGAATATCAAGAGCGATTAGTTCTCCATAACATTTTCTTACATCTCTTAATTCATATAGACACATATCTTCTATAAACACTTTAATAATTTATCAAGCTCCAATAAAACTTCTACCAGTAATTCTACTTCTGCCCGATAATACCTGAAAAATAACATTAATGGTAAATGCAAAGAAAAGCAGTATAAGCCCCAGCGCAATTCCACGAGAAAACTCACCTTTAGATGTTTCTAGAGCAATGGTGGTAGTAATATTTCTTGTATAAAACCTGATATTTCCCCCCAGCATTATTGATATACCAACCTCTGCAAAAACCCTTCCAAAACCAGCAATAACGGCGGCTATTATCTGCACTTTTATTTCCTGTGCTAAAGCCAGCATACTCTGGAACCGGGATGCACCCAGAGTAACAGCGGTTCTTTCGATAGTCCTGTCCACTCCTTCAAGAGTAGCAACTGTAAGAGCACAAATCAATGGAGTTGCAAGAACAACCTGGCCTATAATCATTGCCCATGGTGTATAAAGAAACCCAAAACTCCCAAAAATCCCTCGGCGACACAAAAAAGCATACACTACAAGCCCTATAAGAACAGTAGGAAGAGCCATCAATGTATTCAATACCGTAATTAATATTCGTTTCCCTGAGAAATTTCTAAATGAAATTAGAAACGCTATCGGTACACCAGAAAAAGTTGATATAATGGTCGAGGTAAATGCTACCCACAGCGATACCCGAGAAGCCTGTAACACATCCTTATCAAAACTTAAAAGAAGGTAAATAGCCTCTTTAAAACTATCTAATAGATACTCCAATTGTTAATCCCTATTTAAATCAATATATGGATGGAATATTTGCTTTCCATTCCTTTTGAAATCACCTATCAATTTCTGCCCTTTTTCAGATGTGAGCCAATCGATAAAGATTTTTGCTTCTCTATATTTTACATAACTGAATTTTTCAGGATTAACCGCTATAATGTGGTAAGGATTAACCAGAATAGAGTCTCCTTCAAATAGGATTTGAAGGTCAATTGATTTTTCCAATGCGTAAAAGGTGCTTCTATCGGTCAGGCAGTAAGACTTTTTTTCACTGGCAATATTCAGTGTATTTCCCATTCCCTGTCCCACTTCAATATACCACGGACCTGCAGGTTCAACTCCAATCCTTTTCCATATATACCTTTCTTTAATATTGGTGCCAGAGTTATCGCCCCGGGAGACAAAAGTACACCTTTTTTCCATAATTTTTTTAAATGCTTCTGTAACATTTTTAGCATTCTTTACACCTGCCGGGTCTGACTCAGGACCAACTATCACAAAGTCATTGAACATCACCATTCTTCTGCTTACACCGAATCCTTCTTTAACAAACTTTTTTTCCAGATCTGGAGCATGAACAAACACAAGGTCCACGTCTCCATTCTTTCCAAGCTCCAGAGCCTTTCCTGTTCCAACGGCAATAACATACAATACTATATCATACTCCTCCTTAAAAGAAGATACAAGTATATCAGTGAGACCGGTATTTTCAATACTGGTAGTTGATGCCATTTTCAAAACCACCGGATTACCAGAACAAGAAATCAGTAAAGCAATAATAAATATAAAAACTTTCTTCATACAAAACATACGATTATAATAAAAAAAAACCGGTACCCATATTTAAAAAGGAAACCGGTAAAAACATAATGCTCCTTTCCAAATACGGGAGGCACAATCGTTTCCAATTATACCCTATCGGCCACCTTTCTTAGAATAAAATTCTTTAGAAAGAGTGACTCGGAGCAACTTAATTCTGAATAATAAAATTTTACATCAAGCAATAAACCGCTTACTCTGAAGATATTTCACCAGTGATTAAATTTTTTTATGTATTTTTCTTTTCCTTCTCCTCCCTTTTTACATTTTTACATTTTCTGTTATTCCCGTTGTTGCTGTTATGCTTGTAGTCTGTTACATAGAACCCGGAACCTTTAAAGATGAGACCCGCACCGGCTCCTATCATTTTCTCAGCAACAGCACCACAAATCGGGCATTTTATTTGGGGGATTTCATTCATACCATGGAATACCTCAAACACATGCCCACATCTAACGCATTTGTAATCATAGGTAGGCATTTGAATCCCTCCAGTTCATTTTTCTTATCCATTCGTATATTTTAAAAGAACATATAATTTTAAGTTGAATACAAATTTAAATATAAAAAAGCAATTATCCAAACATATTTTTAATAAGGGCAATATTTATACCAGATTCTTCTGAACCTATCAGAATTCTCAAATATGAAATTCTATTGACAGAATGTCACATATATGAAATTTTTTCATTGTCAGAACACTATCTGAACAGTAGTGCTATAAAAACTGCATACCCTGCTAATAGAATGAATCCTTCTAACCTTTTTATTATCATTCCTGAAATCATCATCGGGATTAAAATTATCGAGAATAGAAACATCACCGGAAACTCGAACTTGAGAACTGATAAATCCATATCAAGCGGTTTGATAATACTTACTGCCCCAAGAACAAAAAATATATTAAAGATATTGCTACCTATTGCATTTCCAAAACATATATCAGATTTTTTCTTCAACGAACTAACAACAGACGTTGCCAGCTCTGGCAGGGATGTTCCCACTGCTACAAGAGAGATTCCTATAATAAGATTCTTGATACCAAGAGCTTCCGCAATCTTAACAGATGAATTTATTGTGATATTAGAACCGAGGACAAGACCTGATATACCCAGTAACACGAAGATAACATTTAAAACTCTGCCTTTTTCTTTTCTGGTATTACTTTCAACGCGTATTCTCTGAGTTATTCCGTTCATTTCTTCTCTATGTCTTTTTATAGAAATAAAAACTAAAGTGAATATGAATATTATAATACAGGACATAAGGATTAATCCATCTGAAACAGAAATTTTTCCATCAATAGATAATAAGAATAATATTACCACAGAGGCTATCATTACAGGAATCTCAATTTTAAAACTTGCCTTTTTTATTTTTATAGGATAAATTAGTGATGAAACTCCAAGTATCAAGCCTATGTTTGCAATATTGCTTCCGATTATATTTCCAATAGCTATATCATCGATTTTCTTAATTGCAGAGATAAAGCTTACAATGAACTCGGGTGAGGACGTTCCAAAAGCAACAACCGTAAGACCAATAATAATTGGCCTGATACTGTAGCTAATTGCAATTCTCGTAGAGCCTCGAACCAGTAATTCTGCTCCAAGATATAACATTAAAAACCCCAGTATAACAAAAAAAACGTTTAATATCATAAAGAACCTCTTACCTGTTTAAAACACAAAATATAACAAATATTTTCAAAAATCAATAAGTATGTTATTATAACGTTCTAATAACATTATATTAACATTATTTATGTATTAAAAAAGTTTCTAAAATCTTATCAACATTAACACCAAGATATTAACACCAAAAATAACATTGCTTCAACATATC
>QNDJ01000008.1 GCA_003644825.1 Candidatus Zhuqueibacterota bacterium
ACCAGGACAACTGATGACTGGTATACTTATATAGCCGGAGATGATCGGATAATGGACTTATCAATAGGAAGAATTCCTGTCCAGAATAGAGATGAGGCAAAAAATGTAATTGAAAAAATAATTGATTATGAGAAAAAAAACAATCTTGGTAAATGGAGAAATATTATAACATTTGTTGCTGATGATGAATACAGCAATTATGATAATAATGAATCTATTCATACTTATGATACTGAAGACCTTGCTAATAATTATACTCCTTTGGGTTTCAATAGAAGAAAAATTTATTTAATGGAATATAAAGGGGTAAAAAATCCTTCAATGGCAGGGATTGATAAACCTGATGCTGCGAAGGATTTAATTAATCAGATTAATGAAGGGACTTTACTTGTGAATTTCATAGGTCATGGAGCTCCTTATCAACTGGCTAATGAAAGGGTTATTTACTTTGAACGGGATTTCAGCCGTATTCAAAATGAGGGGAAATATCCTTTGTGGGTTTCGGCTTCGTGTGATTTTGCATTTTTTGATAATCCGGATTTTCAAAGTATGGCAGAAGAGCTGATTAATGCAGAAAAAAGGGGAGCTATAGCTGTACTTTCATCCACAAGATTGGCTTATGCTGTTCCAAATGCTGCATTTAATAAAGCATTTTTCAGGTGTTTGTTCAAAAATGACAACAGAACACCCAGAATAGGTGATGCAATTAGATATTCTAAACAGGAAACCGGAAGTATTGTGAATAATGAAAAGTATGTGATTCTTGGAGACCCAACTATGCGTCTGGGAATACCTGAACTGATGATAAATGTTAATTATTTAAAACCAGATTCGTTCAAGGCGCTCGGAAAGGTAACTGTAAGAGGTGAACTTATGGATTCGACCAGAGTTAAGAAAGCAGTTGACGGTAGATTGTTTATTGATGTTTTCGATACTGAAAGGAGAAGTTCGCACAGAATGCCTAATGGTGTGGAAGTTAATTATATTCTACCGGGCAATAAATTATTTAAAGGTATAAGTATATTAAGAGACGGTAATTTTGAAGCTAATTTTATAGTTCCTAAGGATATAACTTATGGCGGTAAAAATGGAAGAATATCCTTTTATTTCCAGAGTGAAGATAAACAGAATGAAAAAATTGATGGAAATGGATACATTGATGGTATTTATACAGGTGGAACAAGTGAGACTCAGGAAGATAATGAAGGACCTGTAATAGAAGTTGGTCTTAAAAATAAGACATTTACCAGTGATGGATTTACTTCCCCCAATCCTTTATTTTTAATCAAAATCTCTGATGAAAATGGTATTAATATAACCGGTGAAATTGGGCATTCAATTACAATTATGTTTGATAATAATCAGGAAACAATAGAGGATATAACAGGATTATTTATCTATGATGAAGGAAGTTTTACAGAAGGAAGTATTGAATATCAGGCAAAGAATCTCTCTACTGGAAAGCATGAATTAGAAGTAAAAGCCTGGGATAATTTTAATAATTCTTCTACTGAATATGTAAATTTTGAAGTTATTAAGGAAAATGTTCTTACTATAAAAGATGTTTTTAATTATCCGAATCCATTTGCAGAAGAAACAGTTTTTACCTTCAGAATAAGCGAGGCTTCTGAAGTAAAAATAAAGATTTACACATCAAACGGAAGACTGATAAAAGAGATAACAGGCAATATTGCTGAAAATGGTTATAATACAATACAGTGGAATGGGCTGGACAATGACGGTAACAGACTTGCTAATGGAGTATATTTTTATAAGATTATTGCAAAATCTATTGAGAGTAATTTAAGAGGAGAAGCTATTGGAAAACTCGTTATTATGAAGTGATAAAACAGTTATATAAGCTATTAAAGGGTTAGTGAATTATTAGTTTTAATTATTTCAACAGAAGTGGGATATTTTTAAATGAAAGTAACAGGATGTTCATTTTTTTTATTAATGATTTTTGTTAGTGTCCATTGTAGCAAGACAAGCAGTAAAAAAGGAACAACAAATCCCTCACTGGACGACCCCTACATTATAGATATTGTTCTGTGTGTTGAGGTTGTGAATAATAAACCAGCAGGTATAACAACAGTTTTTACTGAACATGATGAAATTCACCTGTGGATAGAATGGGATAACATCTTTGATCGGCACGAGCTGACTGTGGAATGGATAAATCTTGACGGAAATCTGGAGTTGAGAGATAATATAACATTTACTTCAGATAATGGTCGTCAGGTTACGTGGTTTGCTATCAAACCCGGTATACCTGTTAAAAAGGGAAGCTGGGAAGTGGTGGTTTATCTGGATGGAATTTTTGAAAGAAGCCTTTTCTTTGAAATAATTTAGTCTGGTACAGGAATATTACTTCAAAGTCAGGAAACAGGTTTTATAGAATAATTTTAAAACGAGGTTATATTAATAAATACAATTACTTACCTTCTTTTTGTTATATATGAGTAAATCCTTGATTTAAAACCTTAATATTGTTCTAAAAAGCTCGATGAAGAATGAAATTTATAATTCTTGACAAAACAAATTATTTTTATTAAAATTGTAAATCAGGATAGGGTATTATAATTTGTTTTATATATTATTAAAAAATATTTGGAGTCCATAATGAAACCTATCAGTACGTATACGGTAGTTCCAAAGTTACCTAAAAAAATGATGAAGATTAAAGAAATTGCTTATAATTTATGGTGGGCATGGAATAATGATGCAATTGATTTATTCAGACGCCTGGATAGTGACCTCTGGGAAGAATCGAATCATAACCCTGTAAAAATGTTATCAACAATAAGCCAGAAGGTGCTTGAAGAAAAATCTTCTGATGATGGTTTTCTTGAACATCTGAGAAATATTGTGAAAAAATTTGAACATTATATTAAAGAAAAAACCTGGTATGAAAAGAACTTTGGAAAGCAAGATTCTCCTCGTATTGCCTATTTTTCTGCAGAATTTGGTCTGACGGAATGTATTCCTATTTATTCTGGTGGTCTGGGGATTTTAGCAGGAGACCATCTAAAATCAGCTTCTGACCTTGGAATTCCATTGGTGGGGGTCGGGCTTCTGTACCAGAAAGGATATTTTCGCCAGTATTTGAATAATGATGGATGGCAGGGTGAGTTATATCCCATTAATGATTTTTATAATCTTCCATTGGTACTGGTAAAAAATGAGGAAGGAAAACCGCTGATGGTAGGAGTTTCTTTTCCTGGTAGAACGGTCTGGGCACAGATATGGAAGGTAAATGTCGGTAGAATTTCCCTTTATCTCCTTGATACTAATATTCCTGTAAATAGCATTGAAGACCAGGATATTACAGATGAACTTTATGGTGGAGACAATGAAATGAGAATAAAACAGGAACTTATTCTCGGAATTGGAGGTGTAAGGGCACTTCATAAGCTTGGTATTCATCCGCAGGTTTATCATATGAATGAGGGGCATTCTGCTTTTCTTGCCCTTGAAAGAATAAGGTCTTATATTGAAGAAAAGGGATTATCCTTTTATGAAGCTCTGGAAGCAACGAAAACAGGGAATATTTTTACGACCCATACCCCTGTACCTGCAGGGATTGACCTGTTTCCAATAGATTTAATGAAAAAATACTTTCTTGATTACTGTAACCAGCTAAAAATTTCCTGGGATGAATTCTTAAAACTCGGGGTAGAAACAAATTCTGGCCAGGAAAAGATGTTTTCGATGGCAATACTTGCCATAAGAACAGCTTCGTATATTAATGGTGTAAGCAAACTTCACGGTGTTGTTTCAAGAAATATGTTTCATTATCTCTGGCCTCAGGTGCCTGTAGATGAAGTTCCGATTACTTCGATTACTAATGGTGTTCACCACAGGTCCTGGATTTCGAAAGATATGTCGGGTTTATATGATAGATATCTTGGACCAAAATGGCTTGGTGACCCTTCTGACCAGACAGTCTGGGAGAGAGTCGAACAGATTCCTGATGAAGAACTATGGAGAACTCATGAGAGAAGAAGAGAAAGACTTGTTGCTTTTACCCGCAGAAGACTAAAAGAACAGTTAAGAAGGGTGGGAGCACCTGAATCAGAAATATTACAGGCTGAAGTAGTTCTTAATCCTGATGCTCTGACTATTGGATTTGCCCGAAGGTTTGCTACCTACAAAAGGGCAGACCTTTTGTTGAGGGACCCGGAGAGGCTTGCAAAAATCGTTTCAAATGAGGAAAGACCTGTTCAAATTATATTCTCAGGGAAAGCTCATCCCAAGGATATACCCGGTAAAAATCTTATTAGAGAGCTTGTTAAAATTGCCCGCAGAGGAGAGTTCAGAAGACATATTGTTTTTCTTGAGGATTATAATATGATAATTTCGAGATATCTTGTTCAGGGCGTTGACCTGTGGTTGAATACTCCTAAAAGGCTTTATGAGGCAAGTGGAACAAGTGGTATGAAAGCTTCAGCAAATGGAGTTATCAATATGAGTATTCTTGATGGCTGGTGGGATGAAGCTTATAAGCCGGGTATCGGGTGGGCTATTGGTAAAGATATTGAATACGATGATATTGAATACCAGTATGACGTTGAATCAAAGGCAATTTATGATATTCTTGAAAAAGAGGTTATTCCCCTCTTCTATGATAGAGGCGCAGATAGATTGCCAAGAAAATGGATAAAATTGATGAAAAATTCTTTAACTTCTATCTGTCCTGTGTTTAATACCAACAGAATGGTTTGTGAATACACTGAACGGTTTTATAATGATGCACTTAAAAAGTATTATCTTGTTAATAAGGATAATATGAAGATTGCCAGGGAAATGGCAGCCTGGAAGGAAAACTTGAAAAGAGAATGGTCTAAAATTACCATTAAAAAAGTTATTACAAAGTCTCCAGAGGAGCTACCTGTAGGCTCAAAGGTTGAAATAGAGGCAGAAATTTTTCTTGGAACTGTTCAACATAAAGATGTATCTGTTGAGATTTATTCAGGTACTATTGACCACAAAGGACAGATAGATAATGGTAAATCTTTTCCAATGATTTTATCGGAACAATTAGAAGGTGGAAACTACATCTTTAAGGGGAGTATTCCCTGTAAAATGAGTGGTGTTCATGGGTTTTCGGTTAGAATCTTACCTAAAAATGACCATCTTGTTAATCCAGTAGAAATGGGGCTTATTCTCTGGGCTTCTCAATAAAAAGATTTCTCAAAATTAGAAAACTGTTGAGGCTCTGTTCCTTTTTTTAAGAAATACAATAAAATCTCTGTTAAAATAGTGTTAAATAAACTTTAGAATAATTTTTATTTTAAGGCACAATATTTGCAAAATAATTATTATGGAATTATATAATTTATTTTGGAAATGTCCACTGTTTATACTATTAAGGAAAAATGCAGGAAATGTTATTCTTGTATAAGGATATGCCCTGCTAAAGCGATAAAACTGGAAAAGGGTGAAATCAAAACTATCGAAAGCAGATGTATTCTCTGTGGAAGCTGCTTTAAGGTATGCCCTCAAAATGCCAAGGGATTTAAGACTGGATTTGAGAAAGTTAAACAGATGTTAGATTCCGGAGAGAAGTTGATTGCCTGTCTTGACCCTTCATTTCCTGCAGTTCTGGATGTTGGAACCCCCAGGCAACTTGTAACCGCAGTAAAAAAACTTGGTTTCAGTGAGGTATGGGAGGTCGCTTTTGGTGCAGAGCTTGTTGCAAGAGAATATAATAAACTATTAAAACAGGGAAAGATGAAAACTATTATTTCATCTGTATGCCCTGCTATTGTTCAATACGTAGAGAAATTTGTCCCGGAACTGGTTAAATTTTTAGCGCCTATTGTTTCACCTGTTATAGCTGTAGGTAAGTTGATAAAAGAAAGGCATAACCCTGAAGCAAAGGTTGTATATATAGGACCCTGCCTTGCAAGAATCGGTGAGATTAGGGAGAAAGAAGTAAGAGGTTATATTGATGAAGTTCTTATTTTTCATGACCTTGCTGAAATGTTTGAGGAAAAATCAATTGATAGAACCAGGCAGGAAGAATCAGAATTCGATGGATATAAACCGTGTTTAGCGAGGTTATCATCGGTATCCGGGGGGCTTTTGAGGAGTATAGGACAGAAAATTGACCCTCTTGAAGAGAGTATAGTGGTAACATCGGGAAGATACCGTTCTGTGAGGGCAATTCACGGACTTGAAAAAGGGCACATTGTTGCAAAATTTCTTGACCTTTTGTTCTGTCAGGGCTGTATTGATGGACCCTTCATTGATAGAGAAATATCCATAACCGGGCGGAGACAAATTATTGCTAACTATATAAAAACTGAATATAAAAGGGTAGGTGGAGTTAATCAGGATGACATTAAAAAATTTGAGGATTTAGACCTTAAGAGAGGGTTTAAAATACAGAATCTATTGTTAAGAATGCCGACCGAAAAAGAAATTCAGGATGTACTTGCAAAAATTGATAAAACAGAACCATATAAAAACCTTGATTGTGGTGCCTGTGGTTATGAAACCTGTAGGGAAAAAGCAATTGCTGTTTTGCAGGGTTTAGCAGAGATTGATATGTGTTTACCTTATCTTCTTGACCATCACAAGGAATTATATAAACAGCTTGAGAAATCTCATAAGGAGCTCCAGGAGTCTCATAGAAAACTTGAAGAGGCTCAACAACAATTGATTCAAACAGAAAAGCTTGCGTCTCTTGGTCAGCTTGCCGCAGGGGTCGCTCATGAAATTAACAACCCCCTGGGTGTAATTATGATTTATTCTCATATTCTTTTGAAAGAAATTGATGAAGATAAAAAGAAAAAAGAAAAACTGGAAATAATTATTAAAGAGTCTACAAGAGCAAAAGAAATAGTTAAGGGTTTATTGAGTTTTGCAAGAGAAAGAAAGTTAAAACCAGGTCTTGGTAATATAAATGAAGTAGTTAATGAAGCTCTTAAGCTTATTGAGGGACAATCATTTTTTCATAATATTGAGATAACGAAGGATTATGATTTGTCAATTCCTCAAATGTTTATGGATTCTGCTCAGTTGAAACAGGTTTTTCTGAATATTATTCTTAATGCTGCGGAAGCAATGAAAGGGAATGGAAAGTTGAATATTAAAACAAGCCTTGTGCGGGATGATAACAGAATTAAGATAAGATTTTCTGATACAGGTCCTGGAATTTCTCAGTTGAAGATTCAGAAGATATTTGATCCCTTCTATACTACTAAAGAAAAGGGAACGGGATTGGGCCTTGCAGTAGCTTATGGAATTGTTCAAAGACATAAAGGAACAATAATAGCAGAGAGTGAAGAAGGAAAAGGAGCAACATTTATAATTGATTTACCGATAATAAAGGATGAATCTGTATTAACCTCTGCCATCATAGAAGAAGTGGAAAAACCAGGAGTAAAAAAATGAATAAAAAGCCAAAAATTTTACTTGTTGATGATGATATAGATTTCATAGAAATGAATAAGGCTGTTCTTGAAAATAACGGGTATGAGGTTGTATCTGCATTTAGTGCAAGAGAGGGGCTGGATAAAGTTAAGGTGGAAATGCCAGACGTTATTGTTCTTGACCTGATGATGGAAAGATTTGATTCTGGGTTTTCTTTTACTAAGGAGATAAAATCTGACCCTGTATTTAAAAACATTCCAATACTTATGCTTACGGCTGTTGCTGAAAAAACTGGTTATAAATTTTCTCAGGAACTTGATAGCTACTGGATGAAAACAGATGATTTTGCAGATAAACCTATTAAGCCTTCGACCTTGCTTGAGAGAATTAAAAAACTGCTTGAAAGAACTAAAAAAGAGGAATAAAATTTCTTGATGTCTGAAAAAGCAAGAATATTGGTTGTTGATGATGAAGAAGGTATCCGTCAGGGATGTAGTATGATTCTGGAACCGGAAGGGTACGATGTAGATACAGCAAAAGATGGTAATGAAGGATATGAAAAATTTAAAAAAAATTCTTATGACCTTATCCTTGTTGACTTAATGATGCCCGGTATGAATGGAATGGAACTCTTAAAACGAATTCACGATGATGATAAAGAAGTTATTACTGTTGTGATTACTGGGTATGCAACCGTTGAGACCGCAGTGGATGCTATGAAAAAAGGTGCTTATGATTATATACCAAAACCTTTTACACCGGATGAGCTTATCGTTGTCGTCGGTAGAGGTATTGAAAAAAGAAGGTTAAGGCTTGAAGCTGCTAAACTTAGAGAAGAAAGAGAAAAAAATCTACTGGAAGTAGCTAATGAAAAATCTAAAATAAGGACTATTATTGGTTGTATGGCAGATGGAATACTTGTAATTAACTGTGATAAACAGCTCGTGTTATGGAATCCTGCTGCTATTCGAATGTTAAAATTAAAAAACCTTTCTGATATAGGGCAAACTTATAATGATGTTATTAAAAATAAACAACTGGTAGAATTAATCGATTCTAATTTTGAAGAAAAAAAATGTAGTTATAAGGTGATTTCCAGAGAAATCGAAATCGAAGAAGAAAACAAAATCCTTATGGCGAATATGGCAGGTGTTATTGATGAGAATGGAGAGAAACTTGGTGTTGTTCTTGTTCTTAGAGATATAACAAAATTGAAAGAAATTGATAAGATAAAATCACAATTTGTCAATATGGTTGCCCACGAACTGAGAGCACCCCTGGCTGCAATTGAGGGCTATCTTGAGATTTGTCTTGATGGTTCAGCCGGTAATGACCCTGCAGTTATAAGAAAGATGCAGGAGAGGTCTAAAGAAAGGGCTCATGCTCTTCTGGAAATGGTCAATGACCTTTTACACCTGTCCAGTATAGAAGCAGGAAAAATAGCTCAGAATAAGGAAATTATTGATGTTGGAGAAGTTATTGAGAAAGCTCTGGATGTTGTAAAGCCTGAAGCAAAAGATAAAAATATTAATTTTAAAGTTTCTTTCGATGATGATATACCAAAAATTCTGGCAGATAAAAATGACCTGGAAAAGGTTTTTATTAATTTAATTGATAATGCTTATAAGTATAACCATAAAAATGGGATGGTTGATATTAAGTTAACTAAAGATAAAGATGAGAATTATATTAAAATTAGTATTATCGATACAGGAATAGGTATACCTGAAGGTGAAATTAAAAAAATCTTTGATGAGTTTTACCGGGTGAAAAGTGAAGATACAAGGTATATTACTGGCACAGGTCTTGGGCTCTCCATAGTGAAGAAAATTGTTGAGTCCCATTTTGGTTATATTGAGGTGAAAAGCGAAGTCGGAAAAGGTTCAAGTTTTACAGTTTTTTTACCGGTTTATAAAAGAACAATCAAAAATCAAAGAAAGGTGAAATGATAATGGAAAGGCAACAAATAAAAAGGATAGATGTTAGTTCTAAAGAATACGATTTAAATGAAATAGTATATGTCGAAATGATAGCTAAAAATATTAAACTTTTTGAGGTTTACACACCGATTGTGGCTCAGAAAGTTGTTCCAGGGCAGTTTGTGGTTGTTAGAAGTGATGATTATGCAGAGAGAATTCCTCTTACTGTTGCAGATTTTGATAGAGAAAAAGGATTAATTACACTGATTGTTCAGATTGTAGGGGCATCTACAAAAAAATTGAGTGAACTTCAGGTTGGAGATGTTTTTCTTGATGTTGTTGGTCCTCTTGGAAAGCCAAGTGAAATAGAAAAATATGGAACAGTTATATGCATAGGTGGTGGAGTTGGCATTGCACCGGTTTACCCTATTACGAAAGCCCTTAAAGAAAAAGGTAATAAAGTTATATCTATTATAGGTTCAAAAACAAAAGAAATGATGTTTTTTGAAGATGAAATGAGAAAAGTAAGTGACCGACTTTATATAACAACTGATGATGGAAGTTATGGAACAAAAGGTTTCGTTACCGATGTATTGAAAAAATTGATAGAAGATAAAGAGAAGATTGATTATGTGATTGCGATTGGTCCTGTTGTTATGATGAAGGCAGTGAGTGATATGACAAGAGATAAAAAAATCAAGACGATGGTAAGTTTAAATTCAATTATGGTGGACGGAACGGGGATGTGTGGTGGCTGTAGAATATCGGTAGGTGATAAAACAAGATTTGCCTGCGTCGACGGCCCCGAATTTGATGGTCATCTTGTTGATTTTAAAGAACTTATGCTGAGGCAGGGGATGTATTCCAGAGAGGAGTATAGAGCCCTGTGGCATTATGAATGTAAATTAAAAGAAGAAATAGAAAAACATAGAGCTGCTAAAAAAAGAGTTCCTATGCCTCGTCAGGACCCGAAATTAAGGATTGCTAATTTTGATGAAGTTGCTCTTGGATATAGCAAAGATGATGCTGTAAAAGAGGCATTGAGATGCCTGCAGTGTAAAAAATCACCCTGTATAAAAGGATGCCCTGTTGAAATTGATATTCCTGCTTTCATAAAATTAATTCAGGATGGTGATTTTATGGGGGCAGTTCATAAAGTTAAAGAAAAAAACAGCCTTCCAGCGATCTGTGGAAGGGTTTGTCCTCAGGAAGATCAGTGTGAAAGAGCCTGTGTTCTATCGAAAAAAGGTCAACCAATTGCTATAGGAAGGCTTGAAAGGTTTGTTGCTGATTATGAATTTAAACAGGGTGATATACGGATTCCAAAGAAGTTTCCGCCTTCAGGTAAAAAAGTGGCAGTTGTAGGAGCAGGTCCTGCAGGGTTAACGGTAGCGGCAGAACTTGCAAAACTCGGGCACGGTGTTACCATTTTTGAAGCTCTGCATAAACCCGGTGGTGTTCTCATTTATGGTATTCCCGAGTTCAGACTTCCTAAAAGAATTGTTCAGATAGAATCTGATTATATTACCAGGCTCGGGGTCGAAATTAAGACGAGCTTTGTTGTAGGAAAATCAAAAACAGTGGATGAATTATTAAAAAATGGGTATGATGCAGTATTTCTTGGAACGGGTGCAGGTCTGCCATATTTTCTTGGAATACCAGGAGAAAATTTGAACGGTGTTTATTCTGCCAATGAATTCCTCACAAGGGTTAACCTTATGAAAGCGTATCTATTTCCTGAATACGATACTCCAATAAGGCTTGGTAGAACCACAGCAGTTATTGGCGGTGGAAATGTAGCTATGGATTCCGCAAGAACAGCATTGAGGTTAGGTGCTGAAAAAGTATATTTGATTTATAGAAGGTCAAGAAATGAAATGCCTGCCAGAGAAGAAGAAATTGAAAATGCTGAAGAAGAAGGAATAGAATTTGTTTTGTTGACAAATCCAGTAAAAATACTGGGAAATGATGAAGGGTGGGTTAAAGGAATAGAATGTGTAAAGATGAAACTCGGAGAACCCGATGAATCCGGTAGAAGAAGGCCTATACCAGTGAAAGGGTCTGAGTTTGTAATAGATGTTGATATCATAGTTGTTGCAATAGGGCAGGGACCCAACCCGATAGTAACATCAACCACTCCTGATATTAAAACTAATAAATGGGGTAATATAATTGCAGATGAGGAGACCTGTAAAACGAGTAAGAAAGGAGTATTTGCGGGTGGTGATATTGTAACCGGTGCAGCAACTGTTATACTTGCCATGGGCGCAGGGAAAAAGGCTGCTGTAGCTATTGATAAGTATTTGAAAGATGGAAAATGGTAAGTTAAATGAAAATTAAAAAAATAAAAGAAATTCTTAATGCGGAATTATTAACAGATGATATTAATACGGATGTGGAAATTCAGGCTGTGAATTGTGCAGACCTTATGAGCGATGTTCTGGCATTCCAGAATAAAGGTGGATTATTGATTACCGGGCTTATCAATATTCAGGTTCTCAGAACTGCCGCTATAACAGATATTGTAGCTATTGTATTTGTTAGAGGAAAAATACCTGATAAAGCTGTTATTGATGAAGCAAAATCCAAAAATATACTCCTTCTTTGTACAAAACTCCCTATGTATGAAGCCTGTGGTTTATTATATAAAGAAGGATTGAAGGGGATTTCTGAATAAGATGAACAATAATAGTGTCCTTTTTGAAGAGGATTTTAAAATAAAAGGCTGGGATTTTACAAATGCAGGAGAGGCTTCTTTAAAGATAAAAAACTATCTGAAGGAAGTTGGTATTGCAGAAAACATACTTAAAAGAGTTGCAATCACATCCTATGAAGCTGAGATGAATATTGTTCTTTACGCTAAAGAAGGAACGATAAATTTTAAAGTGACTCCGAAGAAAGTATTGCTTGAAGTTAAAGACAGAGGACCCGGGATTGAGGATGTTGAACTTGCAATGAAAGAGGGGTATTCAACAGCTACTGAAGAAATCCGAAATATGGGTTTTGGTGCTGGAATGGGTTTGCCTAATATAAAAAAAAATGCAGATATGTTTGTTATAAAATCTGAACCAGGCAAGGGCACAAAACTCAATATAGAGGTATATTTGAAATAAAGGTATGAAAAGAAATCCTGACAAATATTTCCACTCTATTGAAATAGTTGAGGAAAAGTGTATTGGTTGCACGATTTGTATGAAGGTATGCCCTACCCAGGCTATAAGGGTTAAAAATGAAGTAGCTGTAACTATACCTGAGAGATGTATAGATTGTGGTGAGTGTATCCGGGTTTGTCCTCAGAACGCTATTATACCTCTTACTACAGAATATCAGGACCTTAAAAAATTTAAGTATACTGTAGCTCTTCCTTCGCCTGTGTTATACAGTCAATTTGGTCCTGATGTGATGCCGAATGATATTCTTCTGGCACTTAAAAAAATTGGTTTTGATGATGTGTATGACCAGGCGTGGTCCTGTGAGGTTATTTCTAAGGCTATAGAGCTTTTTCTTGAAGATAAAAAACATTATAGAAGACCAATTATTTCCTCAACGTGCCCTGCAGTAGTTCGATTAATCCAGATAAGATTTCCGTCTCTTCTGGACCTTATTGTTCCTGTTGAGTATCCCAGAGAGTTAAGTGCAAAGGAGATAAAAAGTAAAATTACTGATAAATTAAAGATACCTGAGAAGGATATAGGGTTAATTCATATAACACCCTGCCCTGCAAAGATGATATCAATTTATGAGCCACCAACGAGAGAGAAATCTCATCTGGATGGGGCTATAGCTATTAAAGATATCTATGGTGCTTTGTTAAATGCATTAAAAGATGTAACTGATTCGGAAACTATCTTACAACGTTCTGGTGGTATTGGCATAGGTTGGGCTATAAGTGGAGGAGAAGTAAAGGGTCTTAAATTTGAAAATTGTCTTGCTGTTTCAGGTGTAAAAGATACTATTAGGATTCTGGAAGATGTTGAGAGCGGGATTCTTTCAGGGATTGAGTTTCTTGAATGTCTTGTTTGTCCTGGAGGATGTATAAGAGGGCCTCTTACGGTGCAGAACCCTCATATTGCAAGAACACGCATTGAAAAATTGATCAAAATGTTTGGTGAAAAAAGCCGGGTAAATGAAGAAAAGGTTAAAAAACTCTATAAAAAAGGATATTTTTTCTTTAAAAAGAGGATTGATGCTGCTCCTGTAATGCCTTTATCGAAAGACCCTTCTGAAGCAATTAGAATATTAAAAAGGAGAGAAGAAGTTTTAAAGGAGTTGCCCGGTAAAGATTGTGGAGCCTGTGGTGCCCCGGATTGCAGAACCTTTGCTGAAGATGTTGCTAAAGGAATCGCTTTGATTGATGAATGTGTATTCAGAATTATTCAAAAAGCAGAAGTAAAACACAAAATGTAGTAAATTTAAAAATATATTTAAACAGGGTTATTTATGAATCTAAAACAGATAATAGAAAAACTGAATTTAAAAGTTATTGCAGCAGAAGATAGTGTTGATGTTGAGGTTAAAGGGGGTTATGTAAGCGACCTTTTGAGCGATGTAATGGCAAATGCCAGGAATAAGAGTATCTGGATTACTCTTCAGATGCATCAAAATATAATTGCTGTAGCTTCTTTAAAGGAGATAGCTGGAATTATAATAGTTAATGGCCGTAAACCTGATGAGGAAACTATAAAAAAAGCAGAAGAACAGAAGATACCTTTATTGCTTAGTGATTTACCAGCTTTTGAGATTGCTGGTATGTTATATTCTATGGGAATATCAGGCTAAAGGAATGTTAAAGAGCTTCAGAGCAGACCTTCATATTCATACCTGCCTTTCTCCCTGTGGAGACCTTGATATGTCACCAAAAAGAATAATCAGGGAGGCTATAAAAAAAAATCTGGATATTATTGCTATCTGTGATCATAACTCGGCTGAAAATGTAAAATACGTAAAACGAGCAGCAAAAAATTTCGGTATTACTGTTCTACCGGGAATGGAAATTACTTCCAGAGAAGAAGTACATATTCTCGGGATTTTTGGAACATTAAAAGATGTTCTTAATGTCCAGAAGGTTGTTTATCAGTATCTAACACCCGGTAAAAATAATCCTGAATATTTTGGCGACCAGGTGGTTGTAAATGAATTTGACGAGGTTGAAGGTTTCAATGAGAGGCTACTTGTTGGTGCCACTGATTTAACCGTAAAAAAAATTACAGAAATTATTCATAAATATAGCGGGTTATCAATTGCCTCTCACATTGATAGAGAGAGTTTTAGCATTATAGGACAGCTTGGGTTTATCCCTGATAATGTTGGGCTTGATGCGGTTGAAATTACATCAAGAGAAAATATTGAAAAACTAAAAGGATTTTTCCCGAAGGAAAAGAATTTTCCAGTTGTTACTTCCTCTGATGCTCATTATATTAATGATATAGGGAAAAAATACATTGATTTTTTGATTGAGAAACCCTCCATAACAGAAATAGGGTATGCTTTTAAAAATATTGAAGGCAGAAGAATATTATAAACTTTGAATCTAAATTTAATTTGAAAGTAGTATATTAAGAAAGTGAAAAATGCAGGACCTTTCATTGCATATTCTTGATGTAGCTGAAAACTCTATAAACGCTGGAGCTACAAAAATAGAAATAAATATTTTAGAAGATATTAGAAATAATATTTTGTCAATAACAATAAAAGATAACGGAAAAGGAAT